>JAGAQU010000063.1 GCA_017622575.1 Lachnospiraceae bacterium | reverse complement strand
TTCTCAAGAATGCAATTTTTTCTCCGGTTCGCATAATCTGTCACCTCACTACTAACAGAATACTACTTCTTATCCTGTGTGAAAACACACTTTGAAGTGCTGATTGTGTCATTTAGCGTGCTTTTTTCTTTTAAAGCTTCAAAACATCATTCTTTCTCCTCTACGAAATATTAGTAGCGATTCCGATAGAAACATAATGATCGAGAACGGCTTTCAGATCTGTACCCGCCAAAGCATTATAATTACGGATTCCCTCTACCATATAGGAAATCCTTCCTTCCGAAACTTTGGTTTCCAAATAGTGATCCATATAAAAACTATCTGTCGAAACCGTTCTGTCACGAAGAATCCCCTTACACTCTGCCAGTCCGCAGCCGGGGAAATTGACATTCCAGATCTGATTGATTGCAAGCGGTTTGTTTATCAGCTCAGACATTATTTCCTTCAAATATCTGTCTGTCACTTCATGATTTTCACAAGCATCTTCCGAAAAAGCAATCGTATGGATTCTCTGAAATGCTGCTTCAAATGCTGCACCTGCAGTAGCGGAATACTGTAAATCTGTAGCAGTATTATATCCGTAATTGATTCCCGAAAAAACATGATCCGGTTTGCCGGGCACAATATTAAGCGCCCCTATTCTTACACAATCGGCCGGTTGACCGTCACAGGCATATGCATGTACTTCCGGCACAGGAAAATCCACTTTCCAGGCTTCTACACTGTGTCTTAAAGTAACACTATGTGACATTGCACTTCTCTGGCTGTCCGGGGCAACTACCCACACTTCGCCGAATTCTGTCGCCGCCTTTGCAAGACGAACAATACCATCTGCATTTATTCCGTCATCGTTTATTATCAATATCTTTCTCATTCATCCTCATCTTCGTCTTGTCTGACTATAGTTTTCAGTAGTTCTTTAAGTGAACTTTATACCGTCAAATTGATATTTCCGTATACCATAATACGGATGATACCGATCACGATCAGATGCGCCGGGTAATATATGTAAAAGAACCACTTCATCCACGACGCCTTACCCCGTTCCCCATTGTATAATTTCAAAACAGGATAAACCATAAGTACACCCACTAATTCAAGTGCATACGTCTTGCTTACGAAAAGAAATGATACCAATCCATACCAGAAAACCCACTTGACCATCTCGATCATCTGTTTTTCCAGATTGCCACGCTTACTATACATTCCCAGGATAGCCAGCACAGCAATACAGCTCCAATCCGCGGGAAAAGCACTGATCACAAGCAAAAACTGTATGATTTTCTTCTGCCAATTCTTCATTGGGGATTGAAGATCCTCCAAATATAAAACAACCACAGCGATAAACAGGGGATACATGACACTGGTTCTGTTAAAGATGCCTCCCTGCAAAGGGTTCAGACTTATGCCAAATCCAAAACAATATGCAAAATGCGATATAATTGCAAAAATTCCGAGACGCAGCATATATTTCTTTACATTCTTTGTATAATGATAGCCCTCACATACAAAAAACCACATGATCGGAGCAGTCAGTCGCCCTATAAAATGCAACCCCAAAGGGACCGGCTCCGTCGGAAATCCCGGGTAAAACAAATCGGTACAATGGTCTATCGTCATAGCAATAATAGCAACCACCTTCAGATAATTCGCATTAAACTTAATTTTTGATTTCATATGGTCTCCCTCCTCGCTGTCGCACATTTGTATGAGAAAAAATGAACGACCGTTACTTTTATTTTAGGTAACGGTCGTTTTCCTGTCAAGAATCTTCCATTTATGCTACTTTTCTCTTTTGATTCCCAATACACACCACCTTATAACCGGAATTCTTGAAACAATCTCGTAAATAAGAATTCCTCCGGCAAAAGCTGCAATCATTGTAATTACATAAATTGCTATCCCCGGCATATGGGTATATGTAACCAATGCATATGCCGTTGCCGACATCGCCAGATAGTGAAATACATATAGACCAAAGCTCTTCTTCGTCATAAAACTCGCAAACGCGTTCGTCTTATTTAAAAAGCGCTTCGCACCTCCCAGAATCGACAGACATGCGATCCATGCAAACGCAATAGCCAGAGGGCAATTTACAACAGGAGATGCCGCATAGTTTTCACCATAATATACCACTGTGTAGATTACACCAAGAATCCCTGCTGTCACAAGAAGGGGTATGCAGTATTTTTCCAGCTGCCGGATCACATTGTCATTTGAAAACACATAGTATCCCAGTAGAAAACAAAATCCATAAATACCAAACCGATACACCAGAATAATGGGTGTATTGAGAATTTGTGCTGCTCCAAAGACAAATACCCCTAACAGCAGGAGGACAATAATATTTATTTTTTCTGCCGGCTTTATCAGTCTTCCCTTTTCTACTTTCCGTACCAATAGCAGGAAAACCGAAAATAACCACATCATCTGAATTGTCCATAATACACCTGATCCGGAAAGTACCATAATAAAATACAGTACAGGTTTTGGCATCGAATCCGGCATCTGCGAAAAAGCATTGCTGATTGACATACTGACATAGCCCTGTATCCATTGAAATACGAAAAGACCGATCGTAGATGGAACCAGCAGTTTTCTGGTTCTTGCTTTCAAAAAATCCTTTTCGCTATGCCTGTCCAGATAAAGCTTGGCACTCATCCCGCTGATGATAAACAAAATGACCATGAACCATGGATAAAACAGATACAGTATGGCGTCCTGTCCATGAAAGGACGTCACCGGACCCATTACGCCTTCCGTAATGATGCTGTTAAACATGTAAATTACATGATAGATCACAACCGATGTAACCGTTATCCACCTGATATTGTCTATGTAATGCTTTCTCACACTTCTCCCACCTTTGCTATGATTTTTAACAAATTATAGCAAGGAAAATACTGACCGTCTATCAACCGTTCTTAACAATTTGGGGATGATTTTGTTAAGTTACCTATCCCTCCAAAATACTGATTTCCTCCGAAATTTATGCCTTTTTAATGACACATGATTTTCATCAATTTCAACATTGACACATAGTGCCTGCCTATATAAAATGAAGATCTCCGAAAGCCATAAATTTTATCATGATTATTCTCCTCTATCATTCCCTGCTCTTCGATACCAAGTGAACCTATTACTTTACCATCATGTTCAATCGCAAACGTCTTTTTCTCCTCAATGAACATCTTTAGGATTGCCTTTGATTCATCCATATTTTTATGTGGTAACCAACCGGCCACCTGTCCCACACCATCTACAGAAGCATATTCATTAAAATCCTGCAAATCTGTATATTTCCAAGGTCTTAACAGCAATCTTTCTCTACACCAAATTCATTCATAAAATATTCAAAACGTTCTTGCTCATGCTCTTTTATTTCAAACAAAGGATTATACAAAACATGCTGCATCACATCTGCATCCTTTAAAATTTCATCTAATGTACCATGTACAATTGATTTATCACTATGGTTATAAATTGCTGTGCATATGATGCTTATTTCATCATTAGTAAAAATCTTTAAGGATTCTAATATTTCATTTGCCATCTTAGCTCCCTTATGGGCATGGTCTGTTGAATCCATAGTTGCATAAGAATAAAGATCATGCATCATCCCTATAATAACAGCCAATTCAATATTTTCTTTACGCTTTTTAGCCAGAAGAGCACTCGCCTGTGCAACACCATATAAATGTATATATGCACATCTTCTTTCTTCATTGTCTGTCATATTTAATAAGATTGCATCTACTTTTTCCCTGACCTTTTCAATTCTGTTCATCAAACAATCCTCTAACTTCAATCTTTTTTACAAGCGGGTTAATCAATCCGGCTGATAACATTGGAAATAATTCTCCCATTTTCTTTTCCTATACCTTCCCTACAAGCGTCTCTGCCTCCTCCTCCGGCACATTCTCCCTCCGAAGAAATGCGCGGAGCGCATTTGTAATGATATTAAACTCTATTCATCCCAATATCGCTCTATCAGTTCTTCGGCTTTTTCCCGGCTGCAAGCATTCATTTCCTGAAGTTGTGATAAAGCATATTCCCTGGATGTATTCAGGCTCTTACAAGATTTGATTATTCCTTTCATCATTCCTATCTCATATGCTTCTTCTGCTTTCTTTTCAGCTTTCTTCTCTGCCTCCGTTGCTTTCTTCTCTGCCTCCGTTGCTCTCTTCTCTGCCTCCGCCGTCTTTCTCCGCTCTGCCTGTATATCCATCTTGTCCATGTTTGCAAACAATTCTCCCATTTTCTTTTCCTTTGCCTTCCCTACAAGAGTCTCTGTCTCCTCCTCCGGCACGTTCTCTCTCCTGAGAAATGCGCGGAGCACATTTGCAATGATATCAAGCAGATAATCCGGGGTGTCCTTCAGAATCTCCTCCACCTTTCCAACGGGAAGAGAACGGAACTGTTCCACATCATCAATGGTCTGGAGCTTGTTGATCAGCATCACAAGGGAAATTTCGTCTCCATGATCAATCAGCGTCTCGTTGCTGTAATTATGGATAGGAACGATATAATACGAAAAGTTAGGCAGAAACTCTTTAAAAGTTTCCCCGAACATAATCTTATCCTTGAATTCCATCGGTGCTGTCCATCTGCCTTTCCCCTCATAATACACGATGGGGATGATGGGCGGATAAGTGAAATCCTTCCGTCTTGTACAGCCCGGATTCTCCTGACCCATCCGTCTCTCATACCGCTCCCAGATGTAAACCATATAGCGGAATATCTGCATATGGATATTATATTCTACATTCGACTTATGTTCAATAAGTGAGACAAGAAAAAACGATGTAATGTTGCTTTCTCCACGAATTTTTATCTCTTTTATTCTGTCTGCTTCCCGTTCATTGGAAAACAGTGGCACGAACTCCTCAGATACATCCTCAATATCCTCAGGCCGGACATCCTTGAAATACGGCAGATCCACATAGTCATTCAGAAACTGGCAACAAAGATTGTTGTCCTCAAAGATCACCTTGCCTGTGTTGTTCTGCAGCGTCGTACACAAAATGCCGCTTTTCATTTCCTCTTTCTGTTGCCTTTTCTCATTTATAGTTTCTTTTCCCATTAATACAAATACCTCCCTGTGCTTTGACAGACAGGTAAAAAGTCCCACTTATCCTGCCTGCGCTCTTCTCTTAACAGTTATCAGTGAATGTTCAGGCGAAACGCCTAAGTTTATAGCAGAGCGGTTTTTTTCATAGTAAAACCATTCTCTCTGCCAAAAGACATTCCATAAAAATATGGAACAGGATGTATTACCGGCAGTCATAAATTGACAGGTAATGCATTTTTTCTTAAGGAATACTCTCACTGTAACAGAAGCGTAATCACAGTGCAAGCGGATTTATGAGATTTCATAAACTTTTATGTTTTTTTATAAAAAGTTTATGGATTCCGGCCTCTAGCCCTTAAAAACAAAAAGCGGAAACCCTTCACTCAGGATCTCCGCAATTTTCTCTTACTTAGATTGTAGTTGTATTTCCCGGGCCTTACTCGCTCTGTCCAATGTACTCTGTCCGGCTTTCCCTATCGCTCTTCAATCGTTGCACCTGTCACCTTTGCAAAGTAGAAATACCCATAGAAGTTTTCATCATCCTCAAGCAGTGCCGCATAATCTACTCCTGCAGGAATTATCATCTTATAGGGCTTTTTCTCATACTCGAACGTAATCTCTACCGTAACATCGCTTCGTTCTGCCAATTTCTTAACCAGATAATCAGACATGGTGTACAGGCTTCCGGTGTCATATGTTACGGTTCCATTTAATGGAGCGTTTTTGATTTCCCCGAAAAGACCTTTTACAAATACCTGACTTGCAGGGATTATGCTTCTTTCTGCTACTGCTCCGCAGGAACATCTGTATTCTTCTATTCCGTCCTGTCCTGCACCGGCTTCCTGTACGGTTACCCATGAGTAGGAATGCTCGTGGGCGGGCTCTTCTATTTTAGTTGGCTCCTCTACAGGATCGGTGCTTGGTGTTGTTGGGTTTGTGGATGGTACTGCATCGGTTTCATGAACAGTAATCTCATATCTATAATCATGGTGTGTGTATTCTGGGGTGCCACCAACAAATCTATTTTCCGTAATAGTCCACTGTTTGCCTGCGGGAACTGGAACTTCTAGTTTAAAATTAATATGCCCTCCTTCTCCTTCAAAAATTTCTCCAGACGAAGCACCTATTATTTTAATGTAGTGATAAGAACTATCAGTACCAGCACGACGATCATCATTTACTTCTTGAGATAAAATGATACTGTCTCCTTCAGTAAGTACATCATTTACATTTAGGGCATTGCATTCTATCTCTTCTGCAAATACTGTCATACTGCTTCCAAACAGCATGGTGAACGCCATGAAAACTGCCAGAAACTTTTTCCTTGTCTTTTTCATAAAATTTCTCTCCTTCTTCCTTTTACGCTTGATTACTTTACTCCTATCGTTTCCACCTCTTGTTTTGGGTTGTATTTTATAATAAAGAGTTCCAGACTCTCTTTCAGAACTCCTATCTGGGATTTCAGATAGAACTCATCCTCGAACAATGCGTAGTGAACGCAGGCCCTGATTAATATGAAAATCAGGGGTGTCAGTTTTTGGTAGGGAATACCGACTTTATCTTCCAAAGATTTTGCGTATTCCGTATAACGTTCATCCACTCCTTTGAAGAATTTCTGCCCGTATTCCCTGTATTTTGGATGGGTATATACCTGATACATCAGGCGGTACTTCTTTCCATGTTTTTTGGCAGTCCAGTATGGAATCTCATCTATGAAGCGCCACAAGTCCTCTACATTTTCAGGGGCTTTCTCCATAAAGTCATCTTCCACTTTACTCATACAGTATTCGGTGGCCTGAATAATCAGGTCATCCAGATTGTCAAAATATTGATATATGCTTGCCACGTTTATGCCACATTCATCTGCAATGGCACTTACCCCAACGCTGTTCAGTCCATTTTCCGCATAGCAATCAAAACATTTTTCCATAATAGCGATTTTCTTTGCATTACGGGCTTCGTGATTTACGGTTCTCAAAAAAAGTCACTCCTTTGCAGAAATTAAGTAAATGATCATTTATATAATAACAATATATTTATATGCTGTAAAGTCATGCAATTATATATTTTCACACATTTTTCGTGAAGAAATTCTTCGTTCGTCATGGCAGTTTCCTTTTCCTCTCAGGATTAGTTTTGCACCATCATTTTTGTCTTCTATTGCGTTAGCAAACAATTGAAAAAGACCATCTCTATCAAGTGCGAGGGTATATGAAAGCTGAAGCGATTGTTTATACCCTCGCAGGAAGCTTTTGGACTAAAATTCACGCCGGGTAGCCGCACATGGAGGGTATATGAAGGCTGAAACGATTGTTTATACCCTCGCAACAAACTCTTGGACTAAAATTCACACTGGAAAACCGCACATGGAGGGTATATGAAGTCCGAAACGCTTGCTTATACCCTCGCAGGAAGCTTTTGAGCAAAAATTCACGCCGGGTAGCCGCACACGGAGGGTATATGAAGTCCGAAACGCTTGTTTATACCCTCGCAGCAAACTTTTGAGCAAAAATTCACGCCGGGTAGCCGCACATGGAGGGTATATGAAGTCCGAAACGCTTGCTTATACCCTCGCAGCAAACATAAGTCGTATCAAATCATAACGAAAGGGCAGCCGCGTCAGTCAAGTGACAGCGATTTGGTGCACTGCGAAGGCAAGACTCATAAAAACGTGGAAGCCTATGCTGAACACGTTTTTAGTCTCTGAGGCTTGCCGAAGCGCACAGTGCACATGAGCTGGCGGTTGACTGACGTGAATGCCGCATTCGGTTTCTTATTTTATATGTTCTTATTTTTATCGCGTCTTATGCATTGCATATTAATTCGCGTTTTATGCATATTATTCATTACTTTTTGGATTTTATGCAATTTATTCGTTTTTTTCTTTTAATTATGCAAAAATAAGTATTGCATTCTCCCGTGTTTTGTAGTATATTGTGATTTGTCAGTAAACGAAACAACCAAACGGTTAAAATAAAATACATATGGAGGCATTATATTATGAAAGAAAAAGTAATCTTAGCGTATTCAGGCGGTCTTGACACTACAGCCATCATCCCCTGGTTAAAGGAAAACTTCAATTACGAAGTTGTCTGCGTCTGCATCGACTGCGGTCAGGAAGAAGAACTGGACGGTCTGGAAGAAAGAGCAAAATTCTGCGGCGCTGAAAAATTATACATTCTCGATGTCATCGATGAATTCTGTGACGAATACATCGTTCCCTGCGTACAAGCACATGCTGTTTATGAAAACAAATACTTACTCGGTACTTCCATGGCAAGACCTCTGATCGCAAAGAAGCTGGTTGAGATCGCACGTAAGGAAGGCGCTGTTGCCATCTGCCACGGTGCAACCGGTAAGGGAAATGACCAGATCCGTTTCGAGCTCGGCATCAAGGCTCTTGCTCCCGATCTGAAGATCATTGCAGCATGGAGAAATGACAAGTGGACACTTGACTCCCGTGAATCCGAAATTGAGTACTGTAAGGCACACGGAATCGACCTTCCCTTCTCTGCAGACTCCAGTTACAGCCGTGACCGTAACATCTGGCACATCAGCCACGAAGGTCTGGAACTGGAAGATCCTGCCAACGAGCCTAATTTCGAGCATCTGCTTGTTCTCGGCGTTACTCCCGAAAAAGCTCCCGAGGAAGGCGAGTATGTGACCATGACCTTTGAAAAAGGTGTACCTACCTCCGTTAACGGCAAAAAGATGAAGGTTTCCGATATTATCCGTGAACTGAATAAGCTGGGCGGCAAGCATGGTATCGGTATTGTGGATATCGTGGAGAACCGTGTTGTTGGCATGAAGTCCCGTGGCGTATACGAGACCCCCGGTGGAACCATTCTTTACGAAGCACATCAGCAGCTTGAGGAGCTGATCCTTGACCGTGATGCTTATGCTGTCAAGAAAGACATGGGTAACAAATTTGCTCAGATCGTTTACGAAGGAAAGTGGTTCTCTCCTCTTCGTGAAGCAGTTCAGGCCTTCATCGAATCCACACAGAAATATGTGACAGGTGAAGTTAAGTTCAAGCTTTACAAGGGCAACATCATCAAAGCCGGCACCACATCACCTTACTCTCTGTACAACGAAAGCATCGCTTCCTTTACAACAGGTGATTTGTATGACCATCATGATGCGGAAGGCTTCATCAACCTGTTTGGTCTTTCCACCAAGGTACGTGCCATGAAGATGCAGGAGCGCGGAGAGCTTTAAAATAAAAACCAGAGGTTAACAATGGATGTAATCACTTTACTTTTGGGATATTTTATTATCATGAATCTCATCGGGTTTGCCCTGATGGGAATCGACAAATACAGAGCGAAAAAAAGGAGCTTCCGGATTCCGGAAGCTACCCTTTTTATCGTTGCGATTATTGGCGGAAGCATAGGTTCCATTATCGGAATGTATGCTTTTCGTCATAAAACAAGGCATTGGTATTTTGTATACGGAATGCCTTTTATCCTGCTTTTACAGATCATCTTTTTTATCTTTCTTTTGAATGCACCATTTGAAATCTCAATTTTATAAAATAATGATCCTGGGAGGAGCTTATGCATATTGCGATTTGCGATGATAATATTGCCGACAGAAAACAACTGGAACGTCTTTTAAAAAGAGAATCCGATAAGCGTTCGGGCACTATCGGTCCCCTGTACACAGATTCCTTTGGCAACTGTGAAGTCCTTGCGAAAAATAATATGCTTTACGACCTTTTCTTTATCGACATGGTAAATGAAGAGCCTGACGGACTTACCTTTGCCCTTTCCTTAGTAAAGTCGGGAGTCCATGTTCCCATTGTCCTGTGCTCCTCGAAGATTGATTATCCTGCAAAAGCTTCTTCTTTGTCGGATTGTCCCGATAATCTGATCTATCTGGAAAAGCCTATTAAAACTGCGGAACTTTCCGATGTTCTGGACCGTGCTGTCATATTGCTGGCAGAAAAGATTCCAACTATTGAACTTCGCTCTGAAACCGATACTTATTATGTGGCGGAAGATGATATCGTCTACGGCATCACCATGGGCAGGTATGTTCACGTTTTCTTAAAAGACGGCACCGAAGTTCCCATTCTGACAACCATGTTCAACTTTTTTGATGAAATTTCCATGTTTACCCATATGGTTCTTCTGAATGAGCGTGCCATGTTCAACATCTCCTATATGGAACATTTCTCTCCTTTCAAGGTAACCTTAAAAAATGGTGTAACCCTGAAATCTTCTCCTTTTGCGTCCCAAAATATAAAAAGCGCTCTGCAGGCTTATCATGCAGAAACGCTTTAAATAATTTATTTCATCTATTCATCCTTACAATGTGACAATGACACCGCCGTCATTGGCATACATGCTGCTGACCCCTCTTGTATCCATGATCAACACATCCTTACATTTGATCCTGGCAAGAATCATGTTCTTCACGCTTTCTGCTCTTTCCCTGCAGTTACAGTGGGTGATCATCAGCGTTTTCTTATCCGGATCCACAGCTTCTTTTGCTACAGTGTCTGCCATTTTGGCAAGTGCCTTTTTGATTCCGATTGCCTGACTGAGCTGAATGATCTCTCCCTTATGGGAACCCATAACAGGCTTAATGCTTAAGGTAGATGCCACAAGTGCCTTTACCCCTGTCAGTCTTCCGTTCTTTCGAAGAGTTTCCAGATTGTCAAGCACAAAATATGTTTTCATATGATCCCGGTAATCCGTAAGTTTCCGGCAGATTTCCTCAAAGGGAAGTCCTTCCTCAGAAAGCCTTGCCGCAAGAAGCGCCTGCTGGCTTTCTCCACAGCTCGCAGATTCCGAATCACAGATAAAGATATTTTTCTTTCCGTATTTTTCCTCGTAAAGCTTTTTCCCGACCTCTGCACTGTTGTAACTTCCGCTCAGTTTCGCAGATAAGGTAAAAACAAATATATTTTCTGCCTCTGTCCTGTATGCTTCCATAAATTTTTCCGGAGAAGGGCAGAAAGATCTGGGACATTTGGAAGATTCCGCTACTTTCTTCAAAAATGAGGCCTGATCAAAGCTCTCATCATCCATGATCAATTCATCCTCCACCTCCAAGCCAAGAGGCACAATTTCATAGTGCTCATCCTGATGATACTGCGCGGGCAATTCACAGCAACTGTCTACAACTATCTTATAGCTCATAAGAACCTCCAAAACCATTTCATTTATTATTTCATAACTTTTAATGTAGTTTTCATTACTACATATGATAGCACATAACATTATACATGTAAATAGCTTTTACTACCTAATATCCCTTATTATGCCGTTTTTTCTCTTTTCATTTCATTTTTGATTTCGTAAACTTTGCTTGCATGGCTGATGCAATTATTATAAAATGATACTGTATGTAAATAATTTGAGTCTTTGCAGACTGAAAAAATATACAAGATCAAGGAGATTATCTTATGACAACAAATGAAAAAGCGCTTTTACTTCATAAAGAGTGGAACGGCAAACTGGAAGTCGTAGCCAAATCACCGGTAAAATCAAGAGAAGATCTCTCTCTTGCCTATACCCCCGGCGTAGCGGAGCCCTGCAAAGTGATTGCGGAAGATAGGGAAGCCGCTTATACCTATACCATGAAAGCCAATACGGTAGCTGTTGTCTCTGACGGCAGTGCTGTTCTGGGTCTTGGAAATATCGGACCTTACGCCGCTATGCCCGTTATGGAGGGAAAAGCTGTTCTCTTCAAAGAATTTGGAGGAGTCAATGCAGTGCCCATCTGTCTGGATACTCAGGACACGGAAGAGATCATCAAGGCAGTCACCTACCTTGCTCCCGGTTTCGGCGGCATTAATCTGGAGGACATCAGTGCTCCCAGATGCTTTGAAATAGAAGAACGTCTGAATGAAATCCTGGATATTCCTGTATTTCATGATGACCAGCACGGAACAGCCATCGTAGTTCTGGCCGGTATCATCAACGGTCTTAAAGTAGTTGGCAAGAAAAAGGAGGACTGCAAGGTTGTTGTAAACGGAGCCGGAAGCGCAGGCGTTGCCATCACCAAGCTTCTTCTTACCTACGGCTTTTCCAATATCATTATGTGCGATAAGGTAGGTATTGTTTCAAAGAGTACGGAAGGGCTCAACTGGATGCAGCAGAAAATGGCTGAACTGACCAATCCGAACAATGAAACCGGAACCCTTGCTGATGCCTTAAAGGGTGCCGATATCTTTGTGGGTGTTTCTGCCCCCGGCATCGTATCACAGGAAATGGTCGCTTCCATGAACAAGGATTCCATCCTCTTCGCCATGGCTAATCCCGTACCGGAAATCATGCCCGATCTTGCAAAGGCTGCCGGCGCAAGAGTTGTGGGAACAGGACGAAGTGATTTCCCGAATCAGGTTAACAATGTAGTGGCTTTTCCCGGCATTTTTAAAGGAGCCCTGGAAGGACGGGCTACCCGGATCACAGAGGAGATGAAACTGGCCGCAGCAAATGCCATAGCTTCTCTGGTGCCTGATGATGAGTTAAATGAAGACAACATCATGCCGGAGGCCTTTGACCCTAAGGTGGCTGAAGTGGTGGCACAGGCTGTCAAATCCCATATTGTTCGGTCATGAGTTCCAATTATCAGGAGACGATAAACAAGTGGCATGGAAAACCCTACTACTCCCTGGACGCCTACCTGCAGGATACCTATCATGAAAAAATATATAAAATTGCATTGAATGCCGGGCTTACCTGTCCAAACAGGGACGGAACCCTTGATACCAGAGGATGCATTTTTTGCAGCAGAGGAGGAAGCGGGGATTTTGCGGTACCGCTTTCCTTTCCGCTTCATTTTCAAAAGAGCTTTGAAGAGGGAAAGGCAAGGCTGAAACAAAAGCATACCGGTTCCCGGTTTATTGCTTATTTTCAGGCTTATACCAATACCTATGGACCGGTTTCCTATCTTGCACAGATATACAAAACCGCCCTTGCAGACCGGGAAACAGTAGGTATTTCCATTGCCACAAGACCTGACTGTCTTCCATCGGAAGTCCTTACTCTCCTTTCCTCCCTCAAAAAAGAATTCCCGGAGAAATTCATCTGGATTGAACTGGGACTGCAGACCATCCATGAAAGCACCGCCGGGTTCATTCGCAGAGGTTATCCTCTTTCCTGTTTTGAGAAGGCTCTTGATGACTTGCATGCACTCGGCATCCCGGTAATTGTTCATCTGATTCTGGGGCTTCCCGGTGAAACAACGAAAGATATGCTCGCTTCTGTCACTTATCTCAACGAAAAACCTGTATGGGGTATCAAGCTGCAGCTTCTTCATATTCTGAAAGGAACAGATTTAGCTGATTTATTCAAAAAAGAAAGCATCTGCTGTTTTGAAAACAGAGACGCTTATCTTTCTACTGTTATTGATTGTCTTACACACATTCGTCCCGATATGGTCATTCATCGGGTGACAGGAGATGCTCCAAAATCTCTTCTCATTTCTCCCTTGTGGAGTGGGAATAAACGGGATGTGCTAAATGCTCTGCATAAGCAGATGAAAGCATCCGGTGCCTTTCAGGGCAGTTTATACAAAAAGGAGTAAACGATATGTCAGATCCATTAACTCTTTACAAACTGATTATCTTATATATGCTTAATCGGGTGGATTTTCCACTTACCAAAGCACAGATCGGCGATTTCATTCTTGAGAGGGAATATACCAATTTTCTTACCCTTCAGCAGGCAATCGGTGAACTTATCGATGCCGGTTTCGTCACTGCCAAATCCATTCGGAACAGAACTCATCTGATTCTGACCGAAGACGGTAAGCAGACGCTTTCTTTTTTCGGCAATCAGATCAGTGATTCCATCAAGAAAGACATTGATGAATATTTCAGAAACCATGAGCTTGAAATGCGCAATGAGGTTTCCATTCTGGCCGACTATTACAAATCCACCTCCGGTGAATATGAAGCTCATCTGATCGCCAAAGATAAAGGAATCAATCTGATCGATCTTACCATGTCGGTCCCTCTTGAGGAAACTGCTATCTCCATCTGCGATAACTGGCAGAAAAAGAATCAGGAAATTTATCAGTATCTGATCGAACAGCTGTTTTAGTATATTTCGCTCCAGCTCGAAATTCCTATGATACTTTTTGCAAAATCCGTATACTCTGCATGGCTTGGCGTATCAATATATTTAAATGCATTGTAAATCTGCTTGTGCGCGCCATTTGAATGATTCAGTCCAAAAGCAAGTCCCTGGGCAACCTCTTCCGGCGCATCTGTCTGTCTGTTTAAAAGGAACGCATCAATGTAAGGGTTGTGTTCCGTCTTGTAATAGGCATATGCGAAAGCGGCTGCCTGCACAGCTTCTCCCGCAGTCGAAGTATATCCCTGTTCACTTAAAATAATACTTCTAACCTCCCCGTTACTGTCAAGGAACTGTTCCTGTTGCATATAATTGGTGAGCACTTCTATGTTTGCCATAGTGATCATGGACGTACCGGCACTGTGGGTCACCAGCTTATTTGATTTCCATATTCTGCCTTCTGTCAGAGGAACGTTGTAAGGATGCTGGGCAAGTCCCCAGTCAATATCACCCTTTTCTTTTATATTCCTGTTAAATTCATCCAGAATATCACGCCCATCATAATTGGGGTTATTTTTCAGATTTCTGTCCCACTGCTGGTCAATAGGCATATACACCTTTGCACTGCTGCTGACGCTCTTGATGGCAGTATAGAAAACCCGGAATGCCTTGACATACTCCTCCACATAAGTGGCCGTATCTGTCTTTTCCATATAATTCCATTCTTTTCTGGCATTGATCTCGTTGGCAATCACCCAGTTTGAAATCCTGCCATGGCTGCTTCCGGAATAACGTTCTGCCAAAAATGTGGCAATTGCCGCCATATACTCCACACCTGATTCCTCAGCACCGTTAAACATGTAATAGGGTGCCGACCCTCCGCTTCTCGCCTTCGGATGAATCAGCTGCTGATAGGAAGAAGAATAGTTATTTAATATGATCGCCGTGGTGGTAATTCCCTTCGCCGTCAATGTGCCAAAAACAATATCATATTCCGCTACAACCTGTCCGTTGAAGGCATAAGTTCTTCCATTGTAAGTATAGTGAATGGTAGGATAAGCACTATTGGAAGTAGGCCCCAGCAGTCTTGCAACAGGAATGTTATAAGCTGCCTGCTTAACTCCCAGATCATCCAGTTCATTTCCCCGCAGTTTGTTAGGGTCTACAAGAAGTCCCTTCTTGGAGGCCGGCTGCTGGTAAACGGAAGAATATTTGGCAATTGCTTCCGGATTGGTAATATAATGAGGAGTGCTGACAAGAATGTATTTTCCGTCTTTTTTTACCGCCAGGGCAAACTTCTTAAAAAGCCTGCTGTTTCCACGGTTATAATTCAGGGCAGCCTCCATTACGATAGTTGTATCCTTATATTCTCTGGTTATATATTCATTATCCTCTGTAATATCCGTATCATAAGTATTCAGAGCAAAAAGATAATAGTACTTGTCATCACTTGCAGGAATTCCGTCACTGCCGGCAGTTACCACTACTTTTCCCGAACCGCTGTCGATCAGACAGGATTCTATTTTGGCAAAATCAGCTCTGTTGCTTTCCGTCAGTTCATGGGTTTGCGGCCTGCTCTTATAAGCTTCATCTACCGCATTTTCCGCCGTAACAATATGATCAATGATTCCGGCTCCGATGTCACCTAATGGTTCTTCCTCCCGGATATCTTCGATCAGCTCTGCTGCAAGTTCCTCCATTTCTCCGCCCGGCTCTTCTACCTGTTCCCTAATTACAAGAAAATAAATCAATGAACCGACAATGAGCACTGCCGATATTACCGCTGCTGCAAGCTTCAGGACAAGTCCTTTCTTTCCCGCTTTCTTTTTTCTGACCTTTCGTATCTTTCTGTTCCTTTTCTTGCCGGTATGATCGTTTCTGTTTCCGGTATCTGAATTCATACTAACTTTCCTTCGCTTCTCTCTTAATTCGGCTCATATGCTCTTTTATTTTCACTTCATAGCCGTTTCCGGACGGATGATAAAATTCCTTTCCGTTCAGTTCATAAGGCAGATACTGTTGCTCCACATAATGATTGGGATAATCGTGGGCATATTTATACCCTGTTCCGTGTGAAAGCTTTGCTGCTCCCTTATAGTGAGCATCCTGAAGATGGGTAGGTATGGCTAAATTTCCTGTCTGTTCCACTTCACTCATGGCTTCTCCTATTGCCTGCACACAGGCATTACTTTTCGGGGCACAGGCTACATACATGGCAGCCTCCGACAAAATGATCTGTGCCTCCGGCATTCCCACTCTTTCCACTGCAAGTGAAGCATTTACCGCCACCTGAAGTGCCTGGGGATCTGCCATTCCTACATCCTCGGCTGCACAGATCATAATACGTCTTGCAATAAAAGTAACACTTTCTCCCGCATACAGCATCCTGGCAAGATAATAAACCGCCGCATCCGGATCCGACCCTCTCATACTCTTGATAAATGCCGAAATGGTATCGTAATGATTGTCACCGTTCTTATCATAGCGCACTGCACGCTTCTGAATGCACTCCTGTGCCACATCAAGCGTAATATGTATCTTGCCATCCTCTGAGCGTTCCGTGGTCATGATTCCAAGCTCCACGGCGTTTAAGGCATGCCTTGCATCTCCTCCTGCCACATCGGCAAGGAATGTAAGTGCTTCCTCATCGATGACTGCATCATAAGCGCCCATCCCCTTTTCCTTATCGTAAACAGCCCTCCTGATCAGTGTCTTGACATCCTTCATACTTAAGGGTTTCAGTTCAAAGATAATGGATCTTGAAATCAATGCACTGTTCACTTCAAAATAAGGATTCTCCGTGGTTGCGCCGATGAGGATCAGTGTTCCGTCCTCCACAAAGGGGAGAAGATAATCCTGTTGTCCTTTATTGAAACGGTGAATTTCGTCGATAAAAAGTATAGTCTTTTTCCCATACATTCCAAGTCTGTCCTTGGCGGCCTTCACCACCTCTTCCATATCTTTTTTTCCGGCAACCGTGGCATTCAACTGAGTAAATTCCGCGCTTGTCGTGTTAGCGATCACTTTTGCCAGTGTTGTCTTTCCGGTGCCGGGCGGTCCGTAAAAGATAATGGAGCCCAATTTATCCGCTTTGATCGCCCGATACAAAAGCTTGTCCTTGCCGATAATATGCTGCTGACCGACTACCTCGTCCAGCGTAGTCGGACGAAGTCTTGCCGCCAGAGGAGATTCCTTTTCCATACTGGTGGCTCTCATATATTCAAATAAATCCATCTCTGTTCCTCGGTACATTTTATTCTATATGAATTATACCTTATCAAGCGCCTGCCGCCAAGGAATTTTTACAGGTTGACAAACTATCTTGCCGTTGCTATTATTACCTTATTGCAAGGCAATCGTCAACACGCTTTGCGAGTCGTCTCATGGAACACAAAAGCGCTCACAAACAGGGGGCGCTTTTTTTATAAGAAAACCAAAATGGAGGTACTATATCATGGAACAAAAACTATTGGAGGAAGCTTTCGCTTTAAAAGATCAGATTGTCAGTGACCGCCGTTATCTGCACACTCATGCAGAGACAGGCTTTGACTTAAAAGAAACAACCGCTTATGTAAAGGAACAGCTGGTCAAAATGGGATATGAGCCGAAGCCATGCGGCAAATCAGGGCTCACCGTACTCGCAGGAGGCAAAAAACCGGGCAAAGTGTTTATGCTGAGAGCCGATATGGATGCACTTCCCATTCAGGAGGAAGCTGATGTCGACTTTCAATCGCCCACCGGTAAAATGCATGCCTGTGGACATGATATGCATGCTGCCATGCTGCTTGGTGCGGCACGCCTCTTGAAACAGCATGAGAATGAAATTGAGGGAACCATCAAGCTTGATTTTCAGCCTGCGGAAGAAATCTTTAAAGGTTCACACGACATGATCGATGCAGGTCTTTTGAAAAATCCTGACGTGGACGCCGCACTGATGATTCATGTTATGACAAATATGCCCATGACCCCGGGTACTGTTATCGTCTGTGACGGCGGTGTCAGTGCACCGGCCTGTGATTTCTTTACCATCAAGATTCAGGGAAAAGGCTGTCACGGTTCCATGCCCAATACCGGTATCGATCCTGTCAACATCGCTGCCCATACTATCATTGCCCTTCAGGAGCTCAGCGCAAGGGAACTTGCCATTATGGATGAAGCAGTACTTACAGTGGGAACCATTCACGCTGGCAACGCTGCCAATGTCATTCCCGATACGGTAGAACTGACCGGTTCTATCCGCACTTACGATGAAGAAATCAGAGACTATATCAAAACAAGAATGACGGAGATTGCAAAAGGCGTTGCGGAAACCTTCCGTGGAAGTGCAGAAGTGTCTTTCGGAAACGGTTGCCCTACCCTTCTTAATGACAATGCTCTGTCAGCAGATGCTGCCAAATACGTAAAGGAACTTCTCGGAACTGAAAAGGCATTTACCGCCGGCCAGCTTAACGCTCTGTCAGGAGGCGGAAAGCCTGCAAAGACATCAGGATCAGAAGATTTTGCCTATGTCTCTCAGGAAGTACCTTCTATTATGCTGGCACTGGCTTCAGGACAACCGGATCAGGGTTACTGTTACCCTCAACATCATCCCAAGGCAAAATTTGACGAGAGTGTTCTTCCCTCAGGAAGCGCTGTTTATGCCTATACCGCTATGCGCTGGCTGCAGGAACACAAATAGATCTTTTCCCATAAATAAAGAGGTTATCCTTTCAGATTCTCTTACCTGAAAGGATAACCTCTTATATTTTCTTCATCTGCCTTTAATCTAACTTGAAAACTGAAATTTCCGTCTTCAGTCCATTCATATCTTCATCAAGATTCTTGGCAGTTTCATTTAATTTTTCCACACTGCTGAGCAGTTGCATCGCCATTCCGTGAACCAGTTCCGATCCGCTTGCAGTTTCTTCTATGATTGCGGAAATATTTTCCACCGCATCCAGAGTTTCATTTCTTTCTTTATCTGCCGATTCGGTACTCTCTGCAATTTTCTTCAGACTTGAGAACAGATTCGCCATCTGATCGTTCATATTCTTAAATACAGTGACAACCTCGTCCACAGCTTCTGTCTGTAGCGCAACCATGGCCTCTGCCTCTTTTGCACTGTTCACACTGCTCAAGGTCTGGGCGCTGATATTCGCTACATTGTTGCGTATTTCTTCTGCAGCCTTATTTGAATCATCAGCCAGCTTACGAATTTCCTCTGCAACCACAGCAAATCCACGTCCTGCAGCGCCTGCTCTTGCCGCTTCAATGGAAGCATTCAGGGAAAGTAAATTTGTCTGTCTGGAAATATCACTTATGGTCTGTACAAAACCGTTGATGATATCGGATTCTGTCTTTAATACCTCAATGCTGCTTCCCACTCTTGATGTGATATCTGACGTCTCTCTCGCTCTCTCGCCCAGAGCATTTACAATTTCAGTTCCATGGTCGATCATCTTCTCTGTTTTGTCTATCAGAGTTTCCACTTCCACTACCATATCGCTGATACCCTTCATCTTCTCGGATAAAGCGTTGGTCATAATCACACATTCCTCGGCGTGCTCCGCCTGCTTGGACATTCCCTGGCTGATCTCATCAATTGCCCTTGTAATATCGGCAGAACAACTGTTGATATCACCGGAAGCATTGTTTACATCATTGGTGGAATTTTCAAGCTGCTGAACAGTTCCCGAAAGCTTCTGTACCAGCTTCTTATTATTGTAAATCATATTAGTGGCTGATGTTGCCAGTGACTGGAATTCATCTCTTCCGTGAGCCTTCACACTGACTGTAAGGTCTCCTTTGGCAACCTCATCCAGTTTCTTTGATATCCTCTTCATATTTCTCTGGATACCAAAGGTAATGAACAAACCTATGATCACCGATATGATAGCTGCCAGTATCACAAGAGTTATTGTGATATTCTTTATCTTTTCAGCCTGACCTGTCACAACATTAACAGGAATAAGCTCACACAATGTCACATCACAGATTTCGCTCTTCGCATAAATATACAGATATTTTTCTCCGTGCCAGGTCACATCCATTGCGCCTGTAGTCTCCTCGGATTCAAGACTCTTCAAATAAAATTCCTGATCAGCAAAAACCTTTTCGCCCTCCGCAAGGCTGCTCTGCTCTCCCTCAGCCGTATTCTCGCAAAGAAGTTCTTTTCCTCCTGCTGTGACAAATCCTGTGATACTGCCGTCACCAAGATCCATCTCATCCAGAATGCCAAGCAGTGCATCTGTCTTTACATCAATGACAACGCAGGCAAATTTTTTACTGGTCTGAGTCTGATAAGCAATAAAATAATCGTCCCCCGAAAGTCCCAGATTCTCATCCAGAAGCGGATGCTCCTCCACCCATTTGGGAAGCGTACGCCCATCCTCGGAATAGTTCAGCATTTCCTCACAATAGCTGTCATAAAATCCGTCATATTTATTGGAATCCATGGTAGTTATAACTGCACTTCCTGTCTTAGGAATGATATGTATATTGCTTACAAACGGATTAGAGGTCTGGGATGCCATAAGTGTCACTCTTGTATCACTCTGAAAATTTGCTTTTTCGGCAACGCTTTTCCCCGGCAATCCCAGGGTATAATTTTCAATGTTACTGTCAAAAGCATATTTCATACCATCTGCCTGAATGTAAGTGCAGCTGGTATCCAGATACTGAATTGCCATATTGGCAGTCTGTCCGGAAGCTTCCTTAAATTTCTCGCTTAAGCCCTCAGCAGAATAATAATAGGAAATAAACCCGACTGCTATCATGAAAACAATAGGCACGATAAAACAGATAAATATTTTGTTCTGCAAGCCAAACAGTTTACTTGGCTTTCTGTTCTTAGGTTCTTTATCCTGCCTGTCTTCCTTTATCGTTTTCGTACCTTTCAAAGACTTTAATTTCACTGCCCAGGCTTCTTTCAAAGCTTTCAATTTTCCTTGATTTTTCGGCATTTTTGGTTTTTTTTCTCTCTTTACCTTAGGCTCCTTTGCTGCCTTCGGCGGCTTAGGCTGTCTTGCCGGTAACTTCATAATGTTCCCTCCCAAAAAATTATCGTTTGCATCTGTGCTTATAGTATATTATATTTTAAGCAAAATCAACAGTGATTTTTTAAATTTTATAATTTTTTTATTCAGATTACACATATCCGGCTTTCACTCAATCGTTTAAGTTAAAAACTCAAAAAATAAGCTATTTTTTAGCTAAAAGTTTATCTTCAGTCAAACAACAGCTCATCCACCGTAGCAAACTCATATCCTTCCTTCGTCAGTTCGTCCACAATTGTAAGGGCTGCTGTCACTGTCGTTTTATATTGATCATGCATAAGAATGATATCATTCTCCCCCACCTTTGAGCAGACTGTGTTTACAATGCAGGAAACATTGCTGCTGCACCAGTCAAGTGGATCGATCGTCCAAAGCACAGGAAACATATTCAGTTCTTTTTCAAATTCCTTGTTCCAACTGCCGTAGGGCGGGCGAACATAAATCGTGTCCTCACCTGTCACTTCCCTGATTACTTCGTTTGTTTTAATAAGCTCCTGTCTAAAAGCATCCTCATTTTTGGAAGTCAGCTGAGTATGGCTATAAGTATGATTGCCGATCAAATGTCCATCATCATATATTTCCTTCACAATTTCAGGATAAGCTTCCACATTCTTTCCCGTAATAAAGAATGTGGCTTTTACACCGCGTTCTCTTAACCCTTTCAGCAATTGCTCCGTATAATAGGGATGTGGACCGTCATCGAAAGTGAGGGCGATTTTTTTATTGCCTTCCTCCGTAACAGCTTTTCCCATAACCGCTCCGGGCCCTGACTTTCGATAGCCGGCCAGACAGATTAGTCCGAGAAAAATCATCAATATAATACAGGATAAAATCCTTTTTTTCATATTACAAGGCTTCTCTACTTTATAAGAAATCTTATTCTATTTATATGCCCGTAATTTTCCTGCATGCCAGGCAATCTTTCTTATTTTTTACTTCTTCACTGTTCTTCAGGCAGGTCCTCACTGTCATTTCCTGTAGAAAACTGCTTATACAGAGCGACATGATCATAGATACATCTCCAGCTGCTGGTGGAATCAGCGGTCACACAAATATATCTTTTGCCCGCATTGTCGATTCCATAGCTTGCAGCGCAGTTTCCGGACTGTACTACATACCCTGTCTTGCCACAGACAACTTCTCCGCCTGTATCCTTGTCCTCAATCCTTCTGAGGAACCAGTTGGAGATCGTGATTCCCTCCGGATGCTGCTGTGTCTCTGAGGTAGTGTAAGTATGCGCAGACAAGACTTCCCTGCACAGTTCATTGTCAAGAGCTGCCTCCAGAATCATTGCCATATCATAAACTGTACAGTAGTGCTCCTCGTCATAAAGTCCAATGCAGTTGGTAAAATGAGCCGTTTTTGAAAGTCCCAGTTCCTCAAGCTTATCATTCATCATAGTAACGAAGGCTTCCTGACTCCCGGCAACATAGGTTGCAAGTCCCAGTGCAGCATCGCCACCGGAAGGCAAAATCGTTCCGTAAAGCAGATCACGGACTGTAACCGTTTCTCCAACGTCAAATCCTACATTACTGCAGTCATTTCTGTAACTGTAATCCGTAATATCAATCGTTATGGTAAAAGTGTCCTCAAGATTTTCTTCACCTATGTTCTCTGCCGCAACCAAAACCGTTAAAATTTTTGTCATGGAAGCAGGATTGATAATGGCAGATGCATCTCTCTGTGCAAGAATCGTATCATTGTCTAAATCAATCAGAATCGCATGCTTACTGATGACATCCTCGCCCGGCTGCATCGTATCCTCTGTAATCTTTGCATTATAAACCTTCTGCGCTTTGTTTTCTGTTGGAAATTCTGCCTTTTGACCGGTTTCGTCAATACTGTCATCTTCTCCATTTGCAACCTGAAGGCTCACTGTCTCATCAGCGACATTATTGTCAGTCTGCTCTATTTCCGTTTTATTTTCCTTATATTGATCTAACCCAAAAGTTTTCCTGAAAATTTTATAACCTATAAATATGATAATGCAAAGAATGAGGAATCCGCCCACCAGAGGTGCATACGTCCGAATTGCCTTTCTCATCTGCATCTGCTTTTGCTTCTGCCGCTGCATTTCCCGCATCTTCTGTCTGCGTCTTTCCCTTATTATTTCCTCATTATCCAATTGCTGATTCACCAAAAAACTCCTTTAAATCTTACTTCTGCCTTTGCTCACGCCCACTTATTATTCAGAAGCGCACGTGTTAAGTATATTCCAAAAAGACAGTTTCTTCAATCATAAAATAAAACGCCATGTAAAAGATTTGCTTCTTTTACATAGCGTTTTCCTTTTTTATGATTGTTATTCCATGTTTTCAGATGAACTGATTTCTGGCACTATCATAAGAATAACCGATGCTTTTCAACTTTTCTTCTATATCCGTCTTGCTGACATCTAAGTCATCACAAAGCACATCCAGACTTCCATAGAAATCTCTAAGCTTCAAATTAATAAAGCTGAGCAACATTACCGGGTCCTGTGGTATCATATTTCTGATTAACTCCTTTTCGCCTCGGCGGTCAGTTCGCCATTCTTCACATCAATCCAGATGGTATCTCCCTCATCCACCTTATCAGCAAGAATCAGTTTTGCGGAAAGAGTTTCCACATATTTCTGGATATAACGTTTTAACGGTCTTGCACCATAGACAGGATCATAGGCATTTTCTACGATAAAGGCTTCTGCTGCCTCAGAAAGCTCCACGGTAAGCTCCTTATCGGAAAGTCTCCTGTTCAGATCTGCTATAATCAGTTTTATAATACCACCAATATTTTCCTTGGACAATGGCTTAAATAAAATAGTTTCGTCCAAACGGTTCAAAAATTCCGGTCTGAAATGAGCTCGCAGATCCTCCATCACCATTTTCTGTGCCTCTTCACTGATGTTACCATTCTGGTCAATACCATCAAGCAGATAGGAAGCGCCGATGTTGGAGGTCATGATCAGTATGGTGTTCTTAAAGTCTACCGTACGTCCCTGGGAATCCGTGATACGTCCGTCGTCCAGTACCTGTAAAAGTACATTGAACACATCGGGATGAGCCTATTCAATCTCATCAAAGAGTACTACAGAGTACGGCTTTCTTCTGACTGCTTCGGTCAGTTGTCCGCCTTCCTCATATCCCACATATCCGGGAGGCGCTCCTATCAGTCTTGACACGGAATATTTCTCCATGTACTCACTCATATCGATACGCACCATATTGTTCTCATCATCAAACAGCGCTGCTGCCAGTGATTTGGCAAACTCTGTCTTACCTACACCGGTAGGACCGAGAAACAGGAAGGAGCCGATGGGCTTTGTAGGATCCTTGATTCCTGCCTTGGATCGGATAATTGCCTCTGTCACCTTGGTAACACCTTCATCCTGCCCTACCACACGTTTATGCAGTTCCTCATCCAGATGCAGGGTCTTGTTTCTCTCGCTCTCGGTCAGCTTGGCAACGGGAATTCCTGTCCATCTGGATATGATTCTTGCAATTTCTTCCTCGGATACACTTTCATGTACAAGGGACAGATCCTTGTTCTTCACCTGTTCTTCTTCAATTTCAAGCTGTTTCTTTAAGGAAGGGAGCTTACTGTAATTTAATTCGCTGGCCTTTGCATAATCACCTTCACGCTGTGCAATTTCAATCTGACTGTTCACAGAATCAATTTCCTCACGCAGTTTGGAAAGCTTTTCTACAGATGCCTTCTCATTCTCCCATTGTGCCTTTCGGTTGCTGAATTCATCACGCAGTTCAGCAAGTTCCTTCTGCAAAGCTTCCAGTCTTTCTTGACTCAAACGGTCATCTTCTTTTTTCAGAGCAATCTCTTCAATTTCGAGCTGCATAATCTTACGATTGAGTTCATCCAGCTCTGTGGGCATAGAGTCAAGCTCTGTCTTAATCAGAGCGCATGCCTCATCCACCAGATCGATTGCCTTATCCGGAAGAAACCTGTCGGAGATATACCGGTTGGAAAGCACTGCAGCGCTTACCAATGCGTTATCCATGATCTTGACACCGTGGTAAACCTCATACCGCTCCTTCAGACCACGCAGGATGGAAATGGTATCCTCCACGGTGGGTTCCTCCACCATAACCGGCTGGAAACGTCTTTCCAGAGCGGCATCCTTTTCAATATACTGTCTGTACTCATCCAGTGTCGTTGCACCGATACAGTGCAGTTCCCCTCTCGCCAGCATAGGCTTTAACATGTTGCCGGCATCAAGAGCTCCATCCGTCTTACCTGCACCGACAATGGTATGCAGTTCATCGATAAACAGAATGATCTGTCCGTCACTGTTCTTTACATCCTCAAGCACTGCTTTCAGACGTTCCTCAAACTCACCACGATACTTGGCACCTGCAACAAGAGCACCCATATCCAGTGCAAAGATCTTCTTGTCCTTTAAGCCCTGAGGTACATCCCCCTTTACAATACGCTGTGCAAGTCCCTCTACCACGGCTGTTTTTCCCACACCGGGTTCACCGATCAGCACAGGGTTGTTCTTGGTCTTTCTTGACAGGATACGGATCACATTTCTGATTTCATTGTCTCTGCCGATTACCGGATCCAGCTTCTGGTCTCTTGCCTTTTCCACAAGATCCTGTCCGTATTTGGCTAGAGTATCATAGGTTGCCTCCGGATTATCGGAGGTTACCCGCTGATTTCCTCTTACTGTAGAAAGAGCCTGCAGGAATCGTTCTCTGGTAATACCAAACTCCTTGAACAATTCTTTGATCGCTCTGTTGGGATATTTGATCATGGCGAGGAACAGATGCTCTACAGACACATACTCATCGCCAAAGACCTTCAGTTCATCCTCTGCGGAGATCAGAACCTTATTCAAATCCTGCCCCACATAAGGCTGACCGCCCTGTACCTTCGTTCTCTTACTGATGGCTTCCTCCACCTTATTTACAAAGTACTGGGGGTTGATCTCCATCTTTTCTATTAATTTCAAAATCAAGCTGTCTTCCATGGTAAGGAGGCTGTAAAGCAGATGCTCCTGCTCAATTTCCTGATTGCCATACTCATAAGCAAGCTTCTGGCAGCCTTCCACTGCTTCCATGGACTTCTGTGTGAATTTATTGATATTCATAAGCACTCCTCACTTTCTAAGTTGTTCTAGCTAGACTATAGCACCATTGTTAGCACTCGTCAATGATGAGTGCTAATGTTTTTATTAAAAATTTATAAACTATACTTTTTATCTTTATGCTACTCGCAAAGCATCACTGAACTCCTTCAGTTTTCTTTTTGCCTCAGGATTTAAATGTCTCGGCACCAGTATCTGTACGATCACATAATGATCGCCCTTTACGGAAGGATTTTTCATGGAAACGATTCCTTTTCCGCGAAGCCTTATCTTTGTTCCCGACTGTGTGCCTTCCTTAATCTTACAGCTGACTTTGCCGTAAAGGGTGTCCACAATCACTTCACCGCCAAGGGCTGCCGTGATAAAGGGAACATTGACAGTAGAATAGACATCCATGCCTTTTCTTTCATAGGATGCGTTTTCCCTTATCTTCACTTCGAGGAGTAGATTGCCGTTTTCTCCGCCATTTCTCCCCGGCATTCCTTTTCCTTTCAGTCTTACCTTTTGTCCGGAATCTATTCCGGCAGGAATGTGCACCTGCAAAGACTCCGTGGAACCATCCGGATTGCGAAAATGAATCAGCTTATCACATCCCAGCGCTGCTTCCTCAAAACTGACCTCCACCGAAGCTTCCGCATCCTGTCCTTTTTTTCCGTAACTTCCTTGCCATGAGTTCCCACTGAAATGACTGTTTCCGAAGCTGCGATCAGTACCGAAGTGACTACTGCCAAAGCCGCCGCCATGTCCAAATATTTCACCAAACAAATCATCCAGATCAACATCGCTTCCGTTAAAGTGAAACTCCTGATAACCTCCCTGCGCATTTTCATGGAAATGCGGATCGCCGGCGCCTTCTTCAAAAGCTGCATGTCCAAACTGATCATAAAGTTTTTTCTTTTCTTTATCACTCAGTACATTATAAGCTTCCGTTACTTCTTTAAATTTTTCTTCCGCCTCAGGATCCCCTGCATTGGTATCAGGATGATATTTTTTGGCAAGTTTTCTGTAAGCCTTCTTTATCGCTGCTTCATCCGCTTTTTTGTCAATACCAAGGACATCATAATAATCTCTTTTCCCGCTCATTACCATCACCCTGCTTTCTCATGAGAGCAAATGTTTCGATAGTTCTAAAAAAATTGCCCCGGGATAACTCCCGGGGCAGGAAATATGCATTAGCCTTCAATTGCTATATGCTTTTTCTGTTCTACTTTCTTAGCTTCAACCTTAGGAATATCCAGCTTCAGAATACCATTTTCAAACTTACCGTGAATGTCTTCTTCCGTGATATCCTCGCCTACATAAAAGCTTCTGCTCATGGAACCTGCATAACGCTCCTGACGAAGGTACTTGCCCTGCTTATCAGTCTCATCCTTGTCAAGTCCCTTGGCAGCGGATATTGTCAGATATCCGTTTTCCAGCTGAACCTCGATTTCGTCTTTTTTAAATCCGGGCAGATCGATTACAACCTCATAGCTGTCATCCATTTCCCTGATATCAGTTTTCATTACATTCTTTGCGTGTTTCCCGTAAAGCTTCTTATCAATATCAGGAAATGAAAAATCCATCCAATCATCAAATACGTTTTCTCCAAAAATACTAGGCATTAACATAAGTCATTCCTCCATTCTTTTATTGACATAAATGCCATTTATAACTATTTTATCCGGGATCCGAATTGATTATTTCTTTTCTTCTCCCTTGTTCTAGTTGTAATATAACACGTATTATTAGCACTGTCAATAGGTGAGTGCTAATTATTTTGTGAAAATTCTGTGAACTGTTTATACCAGAATTTTTATAGATTTCAATTTTGAATAACAATTAAGATGCTGTCATCAAACGGCGACACGCTTTGCGAGTCGTCTTATTGGACAAAGAAAAGTCTCCTTGACAATAGGAGACTTTTCTTTATTCATCACTATGATTAACGTCTATAATCCTCTCTGATAAAAGGTTCCTGAATTTCTTCAGAAAGCAACTGCTTATACTTTTTCGGATGTCTGTACGCATTACCGTGCACTTCCCTGCTTCTGTACTCTCTGATTTCCTCAAGTGGGAAGTCTGCCATATAGATTCCTTCCCTCTCCCCTGCCTCAATAACCAGTGTATCCCGGGAACCAAAGTCTTTCGGTCTGTAGGCAATACCGTCAAAGGCGGAGGAATGGCCGTTGCAATCAGGCTGTCCGTAAGGATAATTTACGGTTGCAATCCCTACCATATTTTCATAGGCACGGGCACGCAGCTGGGAAAGCCGGTTGATTTCCATAGGGCAGGCATTGGGCACCAGAATAATCTCCGCACCCTTTAACATTAAGATTCTTGCACTCTCCGGAAACTCTCTGTCATAGCAGATCATGGCGCCTATTTTCACATTGCCCTGTGCAGTATCGAGCTCCGTCACATAGAAATCATCACCCGGAGTCAATCTGCATTCTTCTCCAAAGTCACAGGTATGTACCTTTGCATAGACAAGTTTCCTTTCCCCAAATCGGTCAAACAAACACAAGGTATTTCTCGGTAAGGGTTCATATTCTTCCAAAAAGGTAATACCGATGGCCATCTGCAGTTCTCTGGCAAGTTCTCCGAAAGAATTCACAAATACACTGTCCGCCGAGACTGCACTTGCCTTCAATTCATTCACATCCTCCGGAATACTGTATCCCACGCTCCACATTTCCGGAAACAGTGCAATGTCCGCTCCCATTTCCTTTGCCTTTTTACAATAAGTAAAGCCTTTCTGCCTGTTTTGCTCCAAAGTTTTTTCCGGCAAAATCTGTAATAATGCTACCATTAAGCTGTTCATAAACGGCTCCTTTCTCACTCACTTATTCTCCAAAATCACGGCATAAGTGACATTATATCCATTGGATAAACGCTGTTTTATCCTTTCTGTTGTACCCCGCCTGCTCATAAAATTTCAAAGTACTCTCCTCTTTGGAACCGGTGAGCAGCATCATCTTGTAACAGTTTTCCCTGACTGCAATTTCCCTTGCATAGTTGAGGCAGGCTGTTGCTAGTCCCCTCTTTCTGAATGCCTCGTCGGTGATCACATTCTCGATCAAAGCATAAGGTCTCTGACCATGTGTCAGATTGGGAATAATCACGCAGACACAGGAGGCTGCGATTTTCCCATCTTCTACGGCTACAATAATATGATGATCCTTATCCTCCAAAATTCTGTTCCACAGTGCTTCCACTTTGCTGTCTTTTTCAGGGAAAGGATTATCATGAAGCTGCATATACAGTTTCATCAATCCTTCGTAATCCTCATTCATTATTTCTCTGATCATGTCTGTTTTCCTTCCCTTCTCTCAAAAACATACTCCGCCTCTGATGACAAATCTTCTCTAAAAACATATCCGAGCCTGTCAAACTTCTTAATTTCCTCCGGGTTCCTCATATGCATTTCTGCCATATAGCGAACCATTTCACCTCTGGCCATCTTGGCATAGGTTCCTTTCGTGAGCAGTTTGTCTCCTGATTTTTCAACAAAAGATATGGTTATGAATTTATTGTCCTTTTCCAGATATTTCTCGACGCATTTAGCATATTCCTTTGAGGCAAGATTAATGATGATACCATCATCATCTCTGACGGCATCATAGATGCTTCTTCCCCAAAATGCATACAAATCCTTGCAGCCGCAGACAGATGCTTTTGCCTGCATTTCCAGTCTGTATGGGGTAACCCCATCCATTGCACGAAGCACACCGTAAAAAGCCGAAAGAATCCGCAAATGTTCCTGAACATACGCAAAATGGCCATCCTCAAATACAGCCGGTGCCATATATTGATAGGCAAGGCCCTCATAAGCAAGTACGGCAGGGGTTAAGCCATGATATAGATCCATATGCCGGATTCTTTCACAATTAACTTTCGCTATCTTCTCGTTGCATCCCCACAGTTTCTTAAGTTCCGCCTCGCTCTTTGCCTTCATCCATGAAAGGATCTGCTCCGTTTTATCCAGATACTTCGGCATTCCGAGTGGCGCGATGATGTCCTTACTAATATTCATTTTCTTCGCCGGTGACAATATTATTTTCATTGGATCTCCCCCGAGAGAAAAGCCTCCCAGAAGCTTTTTGATCCTGCCCTTCTGACAATCTTCCTGATTTTTGTATTCCCATCTCTCTCGTCCAGAGTTGCGCACTCTTTAGCATTTTCTGTTTCACTGATACCTGCTGTGGTATCACCGGTTAATGCCAGTTCCTGAGCCTTTGACAAAACATCCGGTGCTTCTCCCACTATCCCATTGGCTGCAGCAATAAGCGCAGCCTTAGATGCGGCAATTGTTTTTGTATCCGCAGAGGCACTTGCAGCACCTTTCATAATAGCTTCTTCCTGCAGTTCCTTCAACCTTTCCAGTTCTTTCTTACGGTCATCTATATACTTATCTACATATGCTATCAGTTTATCCCACTGATCCTCTGACATTTTCCTAATGTCGCCTTCCCTTTTTATATTTTCCTTCGTCAGCTTATGTGCTTCCAGCATAGTATCCTTCAGCATCTTAAACACATCAGCCGCACTTAAAGTTTCACCTGTTGATTGTTTTTCCAGTGTAAGCTTAGACTCAGAGAGGGCTTTCCCCCAATTTCTTTTCTCAGATACCGCTTCCTCCAAAGAGGAATACTCCAGTCTTTCTCCAAACGGTGTAGAAAACGTCTTCAGTGCATGAAAGCTTCCCCATGTGCTGTTCACTCCGGTTCCGTTCGCATCGGCGTACTGGCATAAAGCAAACATTTCTATCACTGTTGCGCTACCCGTATCCACCTCAGATAAATTAACATCGTAAGTCTCAAAATTGTTCTCGCCTTTTGTAATCTTCACTCTGACCAATATGTCATCGGAATCACCGTTCAATATCTGTTCGGCACTCATCCCATATCCATGGTCGCCAACAAACAGGAATCCAATTCCTAATGACTTTGTTTCGGAAATTGTTTGGTCAAAAGCACTGCTGTCACAATCTGTTTTCAGTGTAAAAGCAGACATCTCCTTTACATCAACTCTTTTGGTGGATCTGTATGCAGAATAGTATCCATTTGCAATCTGTGTATTAACTTCCATTTTACTCCTTTCCGCGGTCATCTGTCATTCACTTTCATCTGTCATTCACTACAACAAAAAACACTGATTCAAAAGAGTTCAATCCTTTGAATCAGTGCGCTTCCATGCTTTGAATGATATATCGACATATAAATAAAATAAATAACCTTACAAATGCATAATGTTTTTATACTCTCAAACTTCTATATCCGCGGAAGCCTCAGTTCCTTCCGCCGGCTCTACAGGCGGAATCTCCGGAAGGTCTCCGGCAGCTTCCGTATTATCTGCCACTCCTTCAGGGTCATACTCTCCACCCTCTTCATCGTCCCATAAAGAATCGTATTCCTTCTGCTTCTTTTTCATGGCTGCCATGGTCATCTGTGCCTGCTTTACCCTTGCATACAGTTCATCGTCATATTCCATGACCTTCTTCTCATCAGAATAGGGAACCTTATCTCCGGCGCACATTCTGGCAATCGTGGTCATGATTTTGCCAAGAGTTGCCGCCATTCCGGTCTCCGGATCGGCAAGTGCTCTGTTCACTTCACTGTTCCATGCCAAAGCATGCTGCTCCACAAGACCATCCAGCACCTCCTGGTTTTTGTTAAATTCTTCATTAGATGCGAGTACGGAAAGCTGCAGGGAAGCAGCCTCCTCTTCCCACGCCTTATCACCGGTTGCTTCAAACTTTTTCTGTGCCGCATCTCTCTGCTTCACAAGAGCTCTGGTCTGGTCCACCAGCCTCTGACGATATCCCTGATACATTGGAATTGCTTCTTTCAGTTTCATGATGCACTCCTCTCCAAAGACAGTTATCCTTTAAAGTCAAAATTCTGGCCAAGCTTACTCTCTTCCTCAGTCAAAGTATTTCCATATGAGTTCTCATACTCATACCCGGAAACCTTATTGATTAACTCTTCCACCGAATCGGCTTTAAGTTCAACATATTCCTTTTGCTTTTCCATGCCTGATTTGTCTGCTGATAACTTGATACGCCGTAAACATTACCTGCCATGTCTGCCACTCTCCCTCTTTCGTTTTCTCGCATAGTGGGAAAAAGGATAAAATGATCATCTGATAACAAGCAAAACAGACTGCTCATAAATGGGCAGTTAGATAAGTATTATGTGTGAGTTGTCACTTCATCCTTGAAGTATATATTCCCCAAATCCTTTTGAGAATCTTTCTTTATATGTATATCGGTAAAAAGTGAAAATACTTTACACTGTTTCTGCCTGTGTGATCACCACAGTTAAAACACATTTCCTCTGGAACATATCATTTTTCGTCTACTTTGCCTTATTATTAAGTACAATAAGCAACCATTGACTATGGTATTTCGTTTACAAATTACTACCGCGAATCTCGCAAGCTGCTGGACGTAAAAGAATCTTTTAAGAAAGCATACTCCGGATCCATTCATACCATTATGACTTCCGGATTAATCTTAGTTACGGTTACCGGAGTGGTATCCTCTTTACCTCTCTACAGACACACGATACAAAAATTACTATATCTGTTTATCCGGAGCTAATAGTAATTTATCTATCACCGGATGAATCATACTTGTTTCTAACATTACATTTATGGCACATAGCTTCTTTCCTGCATCCTTACTGGATGCACCACAATGATATGCTTGTTCTGTAAGCAAGCCATAATCCAGAACTATCAATCTGTCATGGCAATCTGCGTTCGGTTTAATTCTGAGCGGTGGATATTCCTGTATAAAGTCATTTACTACCGCTGTTGTCAAAAAGCCTCTTTTTCCATGACCGTTTTCTGTAAACAAAACAACTTCCACGCCAGCTTGCTTCTGTGACAAAAGCTGTAAGGTTTTTGTATTCACATAATCATCCACTACATAAATGCTCTTTTTTGCCTTCTGATATATATCTATGTATGCCGCATCTGCTTCGAACTTTTGTCCTTTATAAATAACAAAATTTTTGAAATCCTTATCTGAAACAAAATTTTCATTTGTTCTGCAAGCTCACCTCTGAGAACTGTAGCAAGCATATAAATACCTTGCTCCGTGAATGCAAATGGTAATTTTTTTATATTAGTTCCCCTTCTATCTCCATTTTCATTCAAAGTCGCAATTTGCGACTTTGAAAAATTTTCCGGAATCTCATCCTTTGTCAGCTGAAACATAAAATCTTCCGGAAACCTTGCGATATTACGTTTTACCTGTTCATTCAAACGCTTCACTTCATACCCATAAATCTCAGCCAAATCATAATCAAGCATAACTTGCTGTCCTCTTATGATATATACTCGATTATATATATTATCTACCGTCATTAATTCCGTATTTTCTGCCATAGCATTCCTCCTACAAATTGTGCAACAGACTGTTCCACAATTGCCAATACATTATCCAAGCGTTAGTTCATCGCCCTTTCCCATCCTTATTTCTTTTATCAGACAAGCTCTCCATTTCAACCTTATATGCCATCAATCGCAAAAGATACTGTGGAACTCTTCTGTTTCCCAATTCCCAATCTGTTTCCGTCATATAAGGAATTTCAAAGTACTCACAAAATTCTTTTCTATTCATACCGGTACTTTCTCTTAATTTTTTCAATTCTTCTCTTGCTTCCATAGCTCACCTCTTTATGCATTGCATAAATATAATATATAATTTTTATTACCTATGGTCAATAACCTATTTTCATAAAAACAATGAACCTCGGTAAAAACTTTACCGAGGCTTACTATAATTCTTATTATTTTCGAAACACATTATTTTGACCGCTCTTTTGTATGTATCACATCCTGCTCTCGCAGGATGCCGGTAATCCTTCCTTTACTTTTCCTTGGAGAGATCGTGTATGATCAGATTCATCTTGCATCCTTTCCGGTATCGCTACAGATACCTGGTCATCTCTTTCACCGAATCAAAGATCAGATCCGGCATCACATCGGATTTTTCCGCATCCTGCATTGTTGCCTCACCGCTCAGCACCAGGATTCCGGTATAACCGTTGTTAACGCCTGCTGCCACATCGGTATAGAGCCTGTCCCCCACCATGGCAGTCTGTTTTTTGGTAACGCCTGCTCTTCTCGCCAGATAGTCCATAATATCACCGCTTGGCTTTCCGATCACGTGATCCGGATACCGGAAGGCAGAAGCATGAATAAAAGCATGGATGGCTCCCGCATCCGGGATAAAACCTGTTTCCGTGGGACAGTTGTAATCGGGATGTGTGGCGATATAGGGAAGACCGCTCCTCACAAAATCACACACCTTGCACATTTTTGCATATGTGAGGGAGGTGTCAAAGCCTGTCACCACAACCTCCGGATTCACATCATCCAGCACAATTCCTTCCTCCTCAAATTCCCGCGTCAGAAGCTCATTTCCAAGGAGAAAGACCCTTTTCCCCGGATGATTGCGTTTCAAATAATCTATGGTCGCCTGACCCGATGTCACAATTCTGCCGCTGTCCACAAAAAGCCCCATACGTGCCAGCTTCTCCACATAATTTCCCGGACCCTTTGAGGAATTGTTGGTCAGGAAAATATACTGCTTTCCCGCTTTTTCCACCGCAGCAAGAAATTCCCGTGCTCCATCGATCCACTGTTCGCCAAGATAGATGGTTCCGTCCATATCCAAAGCAAAACATGTAATTTCTCTTAATCTACTATTCACATCCTTATTTATCTCGGGTACGATTCTCATCACTTTCCTCTTTTCTACTTTCTTATCGATATTTATCCCTGTCGCATTCTTTTTCTTTCACTATCATACCACTGTCACAGAATTCTTTCACTAAATTTTCCAAACGATTCTGCAAAATAAATTATTATATCATTAATCCTGATTTATGCTATAATTCATCATATATATTATTACGGAGGCATTACAATGAAAACATCAACGGAAATAATATCTGCTGCTGACCTGATCGGAGAGCAGAAAGCCATAGAGTACATCGCAAGGGCTGGCTTTGATGCATGGGATTTTTCCATGTTTTCCATGTGTGACTATGATTGGGATAAGAAAACTGCCATTTTGACAAACCATCCGCTTTCCTCACCAAATTACCTTGCTTTTGCCAGAAAACTAAAACAGACCGGTCTCGACAATGGCATTGTATGCAACCAGTCTCATGCCCCATTTCCAAGCTGTAGTGCGAAGGTTCGTTCCTACTTTAAGCGAGCCATCGAATGTACCGCAGAGGCCGGCGGTTCTATCTGTGTCATTCATCCGGATAACGGAAAGTCTGCACAGGAAAATGCAGAAATGTATCTGGAATTACTTCCCTTTGCAAAAGAATGCGGTGTAAGGATTGCCGCAGAAAATATGTGGGACTGGGATAAAGAAAAAAATTGCTCTGTTTTTGCAGCCTGCGCTACCTCAGAAAGCTTTCTGGAGCATTTGAATCTCGTTCATGATGACTATCTCGTGGCTTGTCTTGACATCGGGCATGCAGAAATGAGGGGGTCCGGCTCCGGTGCCGTCCAAATGATACATCGTCTCGGAAGCCACCTGGCCGCGCTCCATATACATGATAATGACAGACTTCATGATTCCCACCAGATTCCCTTCTCCATGGACATTGATTTTTCGTCTGTTGTCAAGGCACTTAAGGAAACCGGATATCAGGGCTACTTCACGCTCGAAGCAGATCAATACCTAAGTCAGTATACAGCAGATACTGTTTTCTCAGGTATCAAAAAGCTCTCTGAAAGCGCCAGAAAACTGGCAGAAATGTTTGAAGCCGAATAAATATTGATTGATCATACCGACAAAGGGATCAGTCCTTTTTCGCCAGTAAAAAAGCCGGACAAGCGTCCGGCTTTTAATAATTCTCTATTCGATATTCAGGATCTTGCTAAACCTCAAAATTCACACCGGTATCGGAAGGTTCTTCCTCATCAAAATTATAATCCTTGCCGGGCAGAACTGCATTTAAGATGATACCTGTAAGGGCACCGACTGCAAGACCGGAAAGGCTGATATTGATAGAACCGATACTGAATGCGATGGCACCTGCGGCACTGTAATTGATACCGATGGACAGTACCAGAATGAGTGCTGCAATGATAACGTTACGGCTCTTGGAAAAGTCTACCTTATTCTCCACTACGTTACGAACACCGACTGCAGAAATCATACCGTAAAGTACCAGTGAAACACCGCCCAGTGTTGCTGTAGGCATGCAGGAGATGACTGCTGCAATCTTAGGTGAGAAGGAGAAAAGAATTGCAAATACGGCTGCAATTCTGATTACCAGCGGATCAAATACCTTGGTAAGTGAAAGCACACCGGTGTTCTCTCCGTAAGTTGTATTGGCAGGTGCTCCGAAAAGGGATGCTACTGTGGTTGCAAGACCGTCTCCTGTCAGTGTTCTGTGAAGTCCGGGATCCTTGATAAAGTTCTTGCCAACAGTAGAAGAAATTGCAGAGATATCACCGATATGCTCTACCATAGTTGCAAGTGCAATAGGCATGATCGTGATCACCGACGTGATCAACAGAGAAATATCTGCTTTTCCGATCAGAGAAAATACCGTGCGATCCCAATGAATGGGAAGGCCGATCCATGCTGCTTCCTTCACGGGAGTAAAATCTACATTTCCTGTGATTGCTGCGATCAGGTATGAACCAACCACACCCATGATAATCGGAATAATCTTGATCATTCCCTTACCCCAGATGTTACAGATAATTACAATCACAATGGCAATGATGGCAATCCACCAGTTTGCCGCACAATTGTTGATAGCTGACTGGGAAAGGTTAAGACCGATAGCAATAATGATAGGTCCGGTAACAATGGGCGGGAAAAATCTCATAACCTTATTAATACCAAATGATTTGATCAGTGCTGCAAGCACCAGATACAGAAGACCTGCACACGCTACACCGAAGCATGCATAAGGTAAAAGTTCCTGTTCCCCGTTTGGTGCGATTGCCCAGTAGCCTGCCAGGAATGCAAAGGATGAACCGAGGAATGCCGGTACCTTTCCTTTAGATAAAAAATGGAACAACAATGTGCCGAGTCCTGCAAATAACAGTGTAGTGGAAACATCCAAACCTGTCAGTGCGGGAACGACAACTGTTGCTCCAAACATTGCGAACATATGCTGTAATCCGAGAACCAGCATTTTGGGTACACCGAGTTGTTTTGCGTCGAAGATGCCTTCTTCGCCGACCATGGCTTTTTCTTTACTCATCTCTATCTCCTCCATATGTACTTTTATTTTCAGCTCTGCCGCCAAAAATCCTTTAAGCAATAACATATCAAAAAATGGTATATCCGTCAAGCAGATATACCATTTCTTTTTTTGATAAATTTGTACTAATTTTTACCATCTTATAAAGACCAAATCAGTCAATTAAATCTCTCTTGTGGCATTCTTTAACCATTCAAGTTCTTCCCCGTCAAAAAACGGTGCCAGCTTCTCGTAAACTGTCCTGTGATACCTGTTCAGAACCTGAATTTCACTGTTTTCCATGGCAGAAACATCAAGACCGTCAAGGTCAATGGGCACATAGGTAAGATCTTCAAATTCCATAAACTGTCCATATTCATTCTTTTCCCCTTTACGGCAGAGAAGTTCATTTTCGATTCTTACCCCATGACTTCCTTCTATATAAATGCCGGGTTCATCAGTGGTGACCATACCCTCTTCAAAGATCCAGTCATTATCACTTTCGGGCAAAACCTTGTAGCGGAAGCTGTTCGGTCCCTCATGTACATTTAAAAGGTAGCCGACTCCGTGTCCCGTTCCATGTTTGTAGTCAAGCCCTTTCTCCCAGAACACTTCTCTGGCAGCCAGATCTAAGTTTACGCCCTTGCATCCATAGAGGAATTTGGTACTCTTTAACCTGAGCATCGCTCTTGCCACCAGGGTAAAATGCTGTCTCATCTCCTCTGTGATCTCGCCGAGGACAAAGGTTCGTGTGATATCCGTGCTTCCTTCATAATAATGTCCGCCGCTGTCCACCATCAGCATCCCTTTTGCCTGAATTTCACTGTAAGATTCGGGTGTTGCCGTATAGTGAATGATGGCACCGTTAGCCCCGTATGCGCAGATAGTAGCAAAACTGGGCTCAATGTAAGTCGGATTTGACCCGCGAAGACTCTCTAGATAATCGGAAGCACTCACCTCTGTCATGGGAACCTTTCCCACATTTGTCTTCAGCCAGTACATGAATTTGGTGACGGCTACTCCATCCATCAGATGTACTTTCCTTAAGTTTTCCTGCTCCGTGCTGTTCTTGACCGCCTTCATAAGAGTTGTTGGATTAGCCCTGTCAACGATAACGGCATCCCCCAGTTCTTTCTTGAGCCGGTAATTGATCCTGTTCTCACATACAAGCAGTTTTTCCTTGGGTCCTGTCTTTACCAGATCCGCCACATATGTATAAAAATCATCATAGGGCTTTAACGTAATATGATGTTCTGCAAGATACTTTCTCACCGTTTCATCAAAAGCGTGCTCTCCCGCAAAAAGAATTGCCTCATCCATCGTAATCACCGCGTAAGAAAGGAGCACCGGACAGCTCTCCACGTCTTTAGCCCGGAGATTAAAAAGCCATGCTATATCGTCAAGAGTTGTGAGAAGATGGACAGCTGCGCCCTCCTCTTTCATCTTTTCCCGAAGTCTCTTTAGTTTGTCATCGCAGCTCTCGCCGCTGTACTCTTCCTTAAGGACAAACACAGGCGTGAATAAAAGTGCCGGGCGGTCCTTCCAGATTTTCTCTGCAAGGTCCAGATGAAAAATCACTTTTCCGCCCTTTTCCATCGCCGTTTTTTCAAAAGCAAGACCATCTCCGGCAGTGATCACCCTGCCGTCAAAGCCAATATTTTCTCCCTCTTTCAGTTCCTGCCTTACATATTCCTCCAGTGTCGGCACTTTGGGTTCTCCCATTTTCATCAGTGTGATGTCGCTTCCCTGCAATTGTTTTGCCGCCTGAATAAAATAGCGGCCATCCGTAAACAGTGCCGCTTTGTCCTTCAATACCACCAGCGTTCCCGCAGAACCCGTAAATCCGCTGAAATATTTGCGAACCATAAAATATTCGCTCACGTATTCACTGTTGTGATAATCCGATGTGGGGATGATATAACAGTCAATATCAGCCTCTTTCATGGCGGCCTTAAGTGCCGCCAGTCTCTCCTTTATCATGTTTCTTCCTTCTTTCTTTTCATCGTTTCATTTTGGGTTTAAAGATCAGACTTGCCAGATACCCGAAAATCAATGCCGCCGAGGTTCCCACAGCTCCTGCCTTAAAACCACCCGAAAACAGTCCCATAAAACCATCCTGGTCTACCGCTTCCTTCACACCCTTCATGAGCACATTGCCAAACCCAAGGAGCGGAACGGAAGCCCCGGCTCCTGCAAATTCCATAAAAGGATCATACCATCCGAAGAAACCGATCACAGCACCAAGGCATACCAGAAGCACCATGATCCTTCCCGGCATCATTTTCGTCTTTTCCATTAAGATCTGCACCAGTGCGCAGATCAGACCGCCTACCCAGAAAGCATTGAAATATTCCATAACAACCTCCGTAATTGTAACTGTTTATTGTTTATGGAATATAGCATATCCCTATTTTGCCATTTTATGCTTTTTTTCAGGAAGCTGAACAAGAATGACAGCCGTAAACACAAGCACGCAGCCAAAAAGCTCCCGCCCGCTCAATTTCTGGTGTAGGATCATCCATCCTGCCAGTGCGGAAAACACAGATTCCATACTGAGGATCAAAGATGCCACAGTGGGATCCATATCCTTCTGTCCAACCACCTGCAGCGTGTATGCCACCCCGCTTGACAGGATACCTGCATAGGCCAGCGGAATAATACCGTCTATCAGGCACTGAAGCGTTGGCTGCTCGAACAGAATTGCCCCCATACTTCCTATAATCCCTGCCGTCAGAAACTGGATGCAGGATAATTCCACTCCGTCTGCCATGGGGGAGAAATGGTCGATGACCAGAATATGTACGGAAAAGAGAATGGCACAGATAAACACAAGGGTATCTCCCCTGGAAAGGGCCAGCCTTTCGCTCATACAGAGCAAATACATTCCTGCCGCCGCAATCACTGCACCGATCCATACTTTTCCCGGAATTCTTTTCTTAAGGAAAATTCCGAAAAAGGGAACCAGAATAATATACAGCGTGGTGATAAATCCTGCCTTTCCCACTGTCGTGTACATGATGCCGTACTGCTGAAAAAGAGCTGCACTGCAAAGTGCCAACCCGCAGCACACTCCACCAATGATCGTAGTTTTTAAACTTGCGGGTGCTCTTCCTGCCTTTTTGTTCTGTTTTCTCCTTAGCAACACAAAAGGCAAAAGCACAAGAGAGCCCATCAAAAACCTTGCTCCGTTAAAGGTTAACGGCCCCATGTAATCCATGCCCACACTCTGGGCTACAAAAGCAACGCCCCAGATAAAGGCTGCCAGAAACAAAAGGAGACTGCTCTTTAGTGAAAACTTCTTCATGGTCTATTGCTCCTTATATTTTTTACTGATCTCTTCCACAATTTCTCTGATCTGTTTATCGCTGCAGTCGACGGTGATATCCGCATACTTCTCATAGAGGGGGCTTCTCTCCTCAAACAGATCATAAAGCGTAAAGCCCTCTTTCAGTACCACACCGCGCTCCCTGAGATCCCCGAGCCGCTCCTTCAGCTCCTCATAGGGAAGCTTCAGATAAACCATACAGCCTGTCTTTCTGAGATGCGCCATGGCTTCTTTTCCGTAAACGGCACTTCCGCCTGTAGCGATCACATGATGATCCATCGAAAGGGATGCGTTGATCTCGTTTTCAAGCATAAGAAAACCTGCTTCACCCTTTTCCTCTATGAGCTGATGAAGCAGCTTTCCGGTTTCCTGCTGAATGACCAGATCCGAGTCCGTAAAACTGTAACCAAGCTTCTTGGCAAGCACAACTCCGACAGTACTCTTCCCCACACCCGGCATTCCTATTAATATCACATTACTCATAACACAAACCGTTATCCCTTACTCCGTCATGCAGGCAATGATCTCCACCTCGCAGAGAACATTCTTGGGAAGTTGTTTTACTGCCACACAACTTCTGGCCGGTTTGCCTGTGAAATATTTTTCATATACACCGTTAAATGCGCCAAAATCTGCCATATCTGCCAGGAAACAGGTGGTCTTCACCACATGCTCATAGTCGGTTCCCGCTTCCTTCAGTATCTCACCGATATTTTCCATCACCTGCTTTGCCTGGACCGTGATATCACCTTCCGCGATGGCTCCTGTTGCCGGAATGATCGGGATCTGTCCCGATGCAAACAAAAAGCCGTTTGCGATGATGCCCTGGGAATAAGGGCCGATTGCTGCCGGTGCCTTGTCTGTTGCCACTTTTTTTAACATAATACTTCTCCTCCTTATCTGCATTTATGCAGAGCCGAACTATTCATCAAACTCTGCCGTCACATAGAATCCTCTTTCATTCTGGATCACACTGGTCACTCTGCCGCTTCTCACTTTCAGTCTTTCCCGGAAAGGAATATTGCCGGACATGGCCAGCGACGGGTCAATGGTATAATAATAATTACTGGGCAGAACACCTTCTGTCACCGTAATCTCATCCCCCTCATGAAGGAGCCCCGGCCGCTCCATCTTAAATTCCATAGAACGCATTTCAAACCTCCTCCGGAGGATTTATCCTCCCCCTTTATCCATGCCTTCTATTGTAATCGGATTTCCACCATTTTTCAACACCTTCTACATTCCCGATAGAAAAATTCCTTTTGCAAAATAAAAAAGGCTTCCAAGAAGCTTCCCGAATGCCGCTGCCGTTACTGCCACGGAAAGTCCATGGCGAAAACCGATACGGCGTGCAAAAATCGGAATGGAATTAAGCATCTCTGCAATGGCAAAGGCAAGACAGCCGATAAAGATACCTGCAAAAACCCCAAATATACTTAAAAAACAGTTTCCGATCACCTTCCAGATCCTGACTGTCCAAACTCCAAACAGCTGCTCTGCAATCACAAAAGCTCCTATCTGTCCGTAATCGGAAAATACACTGGCAAGCCCTCCGCCTATGGTTCCAAAAATAACTGCTTCCTCCAGAGCAAACACTTTCTTTGCCACATGCATTTTCCCTGCAAACCTTGGAATCAGACCAACGGAAGCCAGCACAGTAAACACACCTGCCGAAGAGAGAAGACCAAAGGAGGCACCGCAAAGGCTTAAAAACATCTGTTTAAGAAGGATCAACAGTCTTCCCCTCCCTGTCTGCAGTCTCTATTAATGCCTTGTTTACCTCGGTCTCATAAACCCGCATTTCCACCTCAATGGGAGTGGGATCCTTTGTCAATCTTCTGCCTCCTACATGATTGAAAAAAAGCACGATTCCAAGAGCAAGACCTATCGAATAAGATACCTCCAGAATACTGTACCCGTCAGAGGGATATCCCATTACCATCTCATATACACCGGCAAACAGTTTATTGATACTGATATCATTGTGAAATGCCATGATGGTAAAACCTGTTCCAAAAAAACTGATCAGCGCCACAAATATCAACTTCAGCATCTGTACAGTCCCTTTATGCTTATTTACATTGACCAATTCGATCAATGTTGCATTTTCACCCATGCTGAAAACCATCACATCCGGACATTCCTTTTCAATCAGTTCAATTATCTTTAAGACACTAATCACCTGCCGCTTTCTCTCTCCCTCACGGAAATGATGGATCTTCAGCTCCTTTGCTTTCCTTCTGACATCACTGTCGGAACAATAAACGGAGGCAATGTCCTTTACGTAAACGTCTTTCTCCATTACCTCCGCATTCTGCTCTGCTTTTAAATATAAAATTACCTCTGACACTTTTGCGCTTCTCCCATCCCGGAAAGTCAGATGCTTTCCCATATGGAACTATTATGCGCACAGAATTTTTTTCTATTCCAGTCTGAACTGCATGATCACGGGATCATGGTCGGAAAATTCATATCCCCAGTTCATATTTGTATAATAATTCACCGTCACGTTATCAGAAACAATAAAGCCGTCCAGCGTAACGGTATAAGATGACTCCTCATCGTAGGGTTTGTCCGTATTTCTGCAGCTGTTATGGACAATATCCTCAGGCTTGGCACTGTCCATCGCCATACGAAAGCCCGCAGGAAGGCTTTCCCTCGGAAACGGATATGCCCACTCCGGCACGTTTCCATCACCGTCTGCCTTCAAATTATGATTAAAATCACCGCCGCAGATTACATAATTTCCTTTTCTGTAATCAGCCTCCATATCTTCATAAAGCATGGAGAGCTGACCTTCTCTAATCTCATCGCTGCTGCCATAGGCAGACATATGAATATTGTAGAGGCAAAGGCTTTTTCCCTCCTCCATGGGAATTCTGGCTATCGAATAACACCTGTCGAGGTCCACCAGCTTACTGAAGGTTTCGGAAATGGGAAGGCTCCTTCTCATGGCATCAGCGATGCCATTCCTGGAATAAGTCACAATTCCTGACTTATTGGCACCAATCGGTTGCCATGGCGGGAAAAACAGAAACGGCGAATCGTAATTCTGGGCATAGGTATAGTAATATCCCTTCACAAACTGATTCATCAGTGCAAGCTCATCTACATGATAAGACCTGGTGCCGTCCACATCCACTTCCTGCATAAGCACAAAATCCGGATTGACATTATTGATGATCTCTCCCATACCGCAGATCCCGGCCATCACACTCTCTTCATCCTCTGCCCACGCCGATTTGCCCCCATCCATAAAAAAGCTGTAGTCTTTTCGAAAAGCGCCGTAGCCTATATTATAGGTCATGATCCAGTAATATTTGCCGGTTTCAACCTTCTTTTCATTTTCAAAATAGGAATTGGAACCATTGCGCATCACCTCCAATGTCAGCTTATCCGGTAGTCTGTAATAGGTGCCGAATACATACGCCGCATAAGCAAAAAAAGCAATAAGCAAAACGGCAACAGCAATTCCGATTCGTTTCAGTGTTTTTTTCAAGTTTTGATCACTCCCGACTGTTCGTTCCTTAACTATAACACATTTTCCCGGAATATTCCATCTTACTTATTGCTTTCCATTTGATTCTGTTTATATACAGGGGGCTACTCCTCTTCAGATGCCTCCATCTGTGCCTTCTGTACATCCTCAAAAGCGGAATACATAGGTTCTTCCTTTGAGCCGTGGAAAGTACGGTCCACATAATTCTTTGTGATCTTTGCAACGGTTCCTGATAGAGCCAGCACACCGATCAGGTTGGGGATCATCATCAAGCCGTTGAAGGTATCGGACAAATCCCACGCGAGGCTGAGACTCATGGTACAGCCAAAGAATGTTACGACAATAAATACCACCTTGTATACCACCATTGCTTTCGTGCCGAATAAGAATTCAAAAGCCTTGGATCCATAATGGCTCCAGCCAAGCACGGTGGAATAAGCGAAGAGCAGAATCGCAATCGCGATAAATTTAGGTCCGATGGAACCAAATACAGTAGCGAAGGCTTCACCCACAAGTCCGGAACCGGCATTCTCGGAAATCATTTTTCCGGTTTCCAGATCAACAAGACCGGAAGAAAGAATTGCAAATGCTGTCAGGGAGCAAACAACGATGGTGTCTGCAAATACCTCAAAGATACCCCACATACCCTGGCGAACCGGCTCCTTTACGTTGGAGTTTGAGTGAACCATAACAGAGGAACCAAGACCGGCTTCATTTGAGAAAGCGCCTCTCTTAAAGCCCCAGGTGATCGCCATATTGATACCGTATCCGAGGACACCGCCGCCTACAGCCTTCATGCCGAAAGCGCCCTTAAATATTGCGGTAAATACTTCACCAAACATACCGATATGGGAAATGCAGACAACCAGTGCACCGATCACATAAAGAACTGCCATAAAAGGTACCAGTTTCTCCGTTACGGCAGCCACTCTCTTTAATCCGCCCAGAATCACAAGTGCTGAAAGGATTACAATAAAGATACCTGTCACCCAGATAGGGATACCAAACGCAGAATTCATATTACCGGCGATGGAATTAGTCTGGCTCATATTGCCGATACCAAAGCTTGCCAGTACACAGAAGCAGCTGAAAAGCACAGCCAGAACCGCACCGATCTTCTTACAGCCCTTTTTCGCTCCAAGACCGTCTCTCAGGTAATACATGGCGCCGCCGCACCATTCACCTTTGTCATTTTTGCGGCGATAAAAAATACCGAGTACATTTTCGGAATAGTTGGTCATCATTCCGAAGATTGCCATGATCCACATCCAGAAAATAGCACCGGGACCGCCGGCAATGATAGCAGTTGCGATACCTACGATATTTCCCGTTCCGATGGTAGCCGCAAGCGCCGTGCAAAGACTCTGGAACTGGGAAATCGCTCTGTCATCCTTCCCTGTATGCTTTGTAATGTGTTTGTCTGAAAAAATAGCTCCGATAGTGGATTTCATCCAATGTCCGATATGTCCGAACTGAAATCCTTTGTTTACGATTGTCATTACAATACCTGCAATGAACAGAAGGGAAATTCCAAAGACTCCCCATACGACGCCGTTGACGGCACTGTTGATACTGGTGATAGCTTCTATCATTTGTACTCCTCCTTCATATAAAAAGCAGATAACCCGAAGATTATCTGCCTATTTATCCCTAGTCTCACGCATGAAGTCATAAGCCTCTCCGGTATCACTTCTTCGTGAACACTGCTTCATTTTATTAAATGTTAACATTTCGTTAAAATAATTGCAAGCATTTTTTATTTACAGCTCACAAGTTCCACTCCATGTGCGATCCCCGGAATGCTCTGACCTTCATTGAAGCTCGTCTTGCTGAGCAGCGCACCGGTAGGTACAAACAACACCCTTTTCCATGTTCCTTCCTCAAGCTGCTTTAGGATATAGGCAGACAGCGTGACCGCACTGCACCCGCAGCCGGAGCCACCCGCATGGGCATCCTGGCTCTGATCGTAAATCTCGATTCCGCAGTCCATATGTTGTTTCTCGATGTCCATTCCTTTTTCCTTCAGCATATCAAGTAGCACCTTGCGCCCTACACTTCCTAAATCTCCTGTGATGATCTTATCATAATCAGAAGGTTTTCTGCCAAAATCCATGAGATGATTATAAATGGTATCAGCTGCCGCAGGGGCCATGCAGGCTCCCATATTCATGGAATCCTTCAATCCGAAATCCATGATCTTCCCAACAGTAAGCCCTGCAATCATGGCTCTGTCATGTTCACTTTTTACACTGCTTACAACAAAAGCGCCGCTTCCCGTCACCGTCCAGGTGGCAGAGAGAGGTCTCTGGTTGCCATAGGCAAGCGGAAAGCGGAATTCCTTTTCCGCACTGGCAAAATGACTGGAGGTCACACAGGCCGCATACTGTGCCATTCCTCCGGCGATCACGATTGCCGATGCCGAGAGGGTAAGTCCACAGGTGGAGCAGGCCCCATACATTCCCATCAGCGGTATCTGAAAAGAGCCAAGCCCAAAGTTGCTGGCAATGCACTGACCAAGAAGGTCGCCTGCAAACAAAAATCGAATATCTTCATTCACAAGTCCCGCTTTTCCGATGGCAAGCTGAAGAGCCTCCTTCTGCAAAGTACTCTCCGCCTTTTCCCAGGAATCACAGCCGAACTTATCGTCCACTCCCACCATATCAAACAGATCTCCAAAGGGTCCCTGACCTTCTTTGCTTCCGACCACACTGGCACTTGCCCTTATATAAACCGGTACCGGTATTTTAATACTCTGCTTTCCCTGCTCAAAAATTGCCCCATTATTATTGTCCATAAAAAACCTCCAGACGAATTTACTTTTGGTTAGTTTTTCCCGTCCGGAGGTATTTATGCAAGGTTTTGAAGTATTTTAATTCTAATTTTTCTTTTCTCTCCCATACCCTGTGATGATACTGACAACCAGAATCACCAACATACAGATGGAATAATAATTCACCAGTGGAATGGAGGCCGGAGCCACAGTAAATTCCTCGCCGAATTGTGCCGAAAGCTGGGCAGGAATCACACAGTGCACTGTCCATGGAGCAAGAAAACAGAATACACAGCCTGTACAATCAAGAAGGTTTGCTCTGCGGTAGCGGTCTACCCCTGCCTTCTGCCCCACTTCATTGACCAGATCACCGAGAGCCACGATGGCAACAGAAATCACTCCCGTGATCATGCTCAAAATTCCCGTGGAAAGCACGATCGCAGTTTCTGCTCCGGCTTCACTTTTTGCTATTTTATGAAGAAGCTTCCGGACATCTTCAAACAGCCCTCCTGCTTCCAGGACCCCAAGCAGGGCAAAGGCAGCAATCAGCATTGCTGCCGTTCCCGCTGTTCCCAGGATCCCGTCCACCAAAAGTCCTGATACCGAAAATCCACCGGGAAAGGCAAGCAGATCTGCTGGCCGATAAATTCCGAAAACAAGCCCTGTGACGATGCCCGCCAAAATACCGTAGGACAATGCAGTAATCAGGTGTTTTCTGAGAAGACACAGCACGATAATGGTAACCGGAACGACCAGCATGACAAGGCTTAAGGGTTTCATCTCTGTACCGCCAGTTGCCTCAATAACAGCTCCGCTCTCCCTTGTCTTTGAAAAGAGCAAAAACAGGAGCATCGCGCCCGCCGCTGCCGGAAGACTGTATCTGGTTCTTGTTTTTACCACCCGTCCAAGCTCTGCCTCCTGTGTGCTTGAGGATGCAATCGTAGTATCGGAAATCGGACCCAGGTTATCCCCAAACGCTGCTCCCGACACAATGGCGCCGATCATAAACCTTGGTTCCACTCCTGCCATCACTCCCACCGGAAATAAAATAGGGATCACCACAAAATATGTTCCTACCGAGGTTCCCGTTGAGAAAGCCAGAAGACAGGTGATCAGGAATGTTGCCGCCACAAACAGTTTCCCCGTAAATCCCGCAGCCACTACATAGGCAGCCAACGTCTGTACCAGACCGCTTCCGGAAATCAGTTTTCCTGAAATTGCAGCCAGTATCACTGCAAGCACAATCACGCCAAACATGGGCTTGCCAAGTCCTTTCACGATTGCCTCGCCATATGCCTTATCATCTTTTACAAAGATCACTCCTGTGATCAGCGCAGCAAAGAATGCAGCCACGTATCCGTTCACATTAGACTGATGAAATGCCGCAAAAAGAATGATTCCTGCCGCCGTAATGAGCGGCATCAACCTTCCCAGTCTTCCCAGTCTGAATTCCAAATATTCCTTTTCATTGTCCATGATCTGTCATCCCCTTTATTCTATGCCATGCGATAACAGGAACTGTTTCCAAAGATCATCATAGACACCCAGCAGATGAATCTGGTCAAAGGTGTAGTCCCCGTTCAGATTTCCTTCCTCATCACATACCACTTCATTCACATCAATATAAAAGATTGTTTCATTGTCTGCCAGCGTAGCAATCGCGCGATTTCTTGCATTGATATTGCTGTTGTTGAAAATTGCATCGCTTTCACTCTTTTCACCGGACACCCTCATAATACCCTGAATTATGATCTTTGCTTCCGGTTCCAGCTCATGAAGCCGGTCCACCACTTCCGTATACTTTGCCATAAAGTCTTCCGTGGTGCCTCGCCCCAGCTCATTGATTCCGACCATGATGTATATTTTTCCGTAATCCTTTGCCCCAAGGGCTTCCTCAATGGTGCCAAGCCCCTTAAAGTTTTCCTCCATCACCTTATAAATGGTAAGTGAGGTCTCGCAGTAAAAATCCGCATGTTCCGAAAGATCCGTGTAATCACGAAGTCCCACTGTTCTGGAATCACCGATAAAAAGAGCATCATCAAAGTAGCTCTCATCCACCGTGACAAAATCATAGGTAGCGGCTTTCAGAATACCCACATCCCCGTAAATATCAGCTGAAATGTGGTTCAGGTATTCCTCCTCCGTGCTCTCCCGCAGGGGAGCAGGTCTTTCTTCTCCGTAAGGAACCGGTGTAGGATCGGGTGCATTCGTCGGGACCGCCGCCGGAGAAGAGGACGGTGCTGCAGATGGTTTCAGAGAGGCTTCCGGTGACGGTTCTGCTTTCGTCACTTCGGGTGATCCGGCAGCCGGCTCATTGCTTTCATCCTCTGCCCCTGATTCTATCTCTGCCATGACCTCTGTCTCCTCCTTACTCTGAAGCAGCTGCCATGGATACAAATTCTCATTGATACCGGTAAAGACCACAGAAAGGAGCGGCGCCTTTAACGGATCATACTCCTGCTCATCATATATATTATCTTTTCCCACGATTGCGATCAGGGTAAGCAAAAATCCTGAAACAAGCAAAAGCAGAAAAAGCGGACTCTGTTTGATAAACTTCATTTTTTCACCTCTCCCCTTATCAGAATTTAAGGTACATAAAGGGATTCCCCTCACTGCAGGACAAAAAATAAACACAGCACCAGAATACAATAAAAAGCAAAAGAATCACCAGTGGGTTTTTTCTGTGCTTTTCCAAAAAGTCAAACACTGCCGGAATGCAGAGCAGAATTCCTGCCGCAAAAAAGATTCCGTAATCCTGCAAATATTTTACGATATCCTGGGCATTGACTGCAACGCCTGCTCCTCCGATAAAAGGGAACAGCCTGCCGAAATAGATTCCCAGCTGCTTTAAATCCGTAATGGCAAACACCACCCAGGAAAGTGGAATTAAAAGAAGTACATATAAATTCCCCAGCACCGGAATACTGCTCAGTTTTTTGCCGTAAAAAAGCTTTTCCAGTATGATCAGGATTCCCAGAATAAGTCCCCAGAGCACAAAATTGAAACCATTGCCGTGCCAGATACCCGTAAGGACCCACACCACGGCCAGATTAAACACCAGCCTGCTCCTTCGGCATCTGCTGCCTCCCATGGGAATATAGACATAATCCCGAAAAAAGCTTCCCAGCGTCATATGCCATCTTCTGTAAAATTCTCCGATGCTTCTGGACGCGTAAGGATGATGAAAATTTTCTATAAAATCAAATCCCAGCATAACAAGCAGTCCCGAGGACATCAGGGAATATCCCCAAAAATCAAAATAAAGCTGCAGAGAATACCCCGCCGCGCCAAGCCATGCAAGGGGCGTTGAAATGCTCCGGAACCCGATCATCTGCAGATCATTCCACAAAATCGCCAGTTTATCTGCCAGAAGCACCTTCATACCCAATCCAGCAGCAAAATACTTGAGACCGTCTTCAAACTGTTCCGGCGAATAGCTTCTCTTTTCTCCGCATTCTCCCTCGTTATAACGCATGATAGGACCGGAAACCACCTGCGGAAACAGGGAAAAATAGAGCGCCGTTTCTTTAAAATCCGGCTTCTCCCAAATTTCTCCCCGGTACAGATCCGCCTGATAAGAAATCATCTTAAATAGATAAAAGCTGATTCCCAGCGGGAGAAGAGAATTGTCCACAAAAGTGCTGAGTCCTTTAAAAAGAACAAGCACGCATATGTCCATGGCAACGATTGCGATCAACAGTTTTTTTTGTTTTATTTTCTGCCAATCATGAATCTCAAAGCCTTCCGCCAGCCCTTTCATTTTTTTGCCCACAAAATAGTTGAGCAAAGTCAGAAAAATCAATAACACAATAAAATAAGGGTCCCCAACCGCATAAAAGATATAGCTTCCAAAAAGGAGCACCATATCTTTATATCTGGAAGGAACCACATAATATATGATCAGAAAAATCGGGAGAAACCGAAAAATAAATGTAAGGCCTGCAAAACTCACCATAACGATCCAACTTTCATTTGTATGATTCTATTTTATTGTATCATTCCCCTCTGCATTTCACAAGAAGAGGGTCTTTCAAAAAGGCTTAATTTAAACTTAATTTTCAAATTGAGATCCTGCATAAAATCGAAGGATTCGGAAACACTTTTTCTATAGATCACCCTAACAAAAACAGAAAGGAAAACATTATGGAAGAAAAGAAATCACCGGAACAGCTTTCACTGGAAAAAGATTATGCAGAATATGTGAAAAAGGTCACTCCCACCCACAACCTTTGGATGCAGATGCTTCGCGCCTTCCTTGTAGGCGGTATCATCTGCGTGATCGGTCAGTTTCTGCTGAATTTTGCAAAAAATACGCTTGCCATGGACAAGGAGATGGCCGGAAGCTTCTGTTCCCTTATTCTGGTCCTTTTAAGTGTTCTTCTGACCGGCTTTAATATTTATCCCTCTATCGTAAAATTCGGAGGCGCCGGTGCTCTCGTCCCCATTACCGGGTTTGCCAATTCCGTTGCCTCACCTGCCATCGAATACCAAAAAGAAGGACAGGTCTTTGGCATCGGTTGCAAAATCTTTACCATTGCCGGACCTGTCATTCTGTATGGTATCTTCACCAGCTGGGTGCTTGGCTTTATTTATTATTTATTCATCTTGTACACAGGGTCTGCAGGATAACCTCCCTTAAGCTTCTGCATACCTCTCTGGACGGCATCCTTTGAATTTTTCCAGTCTGCGTCCTTATTCCGATAATCAAACTTCTCTACCAGCCAGTCCACATCCTCCTGAAGGCGGGCCATATTTTTTTCCATCAGTTCAAACATGGCTGCATAGAATTCCTTCTTCTCCTTGTCATTCAGTCTTGTCTCGGAGGCCTCACAAAGGTCTCCGAAATGATGCAGGCAGAAGCCCTTACTGTTTTTGATGCGGTTTCTGAAATCGTCATCTTTTTTATACATGAAGAAAAAGGTATCCATATATCTCTCATAAGTATCCGCAAAACGATTACAGATATAACAGGATTTTTCTTTTTCCTCCACCCACATACTGATCTGATTGCGATGTCCTGCAGGCTTTTTCATCTTATCCATAAAGGAAGATTTGTTCGGAGTAAAGTTTTTGAACTGCTCTGTCATCTCCCGGTTCATTTTCCGATAATGGGTTTTCAGGATCCATGCGTTGCCAAGAGTGTTTCCATAGTCAAACATCTTTTTAAAATGCTCTCTGCAAAACCCGGCTTTGTCCGTTGCATCCCTGATATCGCTCTCCATATAAGAAGAGCCGCTTCCCAGCACAAAATCAAGAAGATCCTGTTCCACTTCCCGTTCAATAAAACAGAAAGGGCATTCATCATTTGCATTCACCGCATCGTTCAGCGGAATCGTATATAAAGTCTCCTTCATCATTTCCTCCCACGAATCAAAAATTTTTTCATTCCCGATAGGACATCTTTTTCAGCATGGACAGATATCTCTCAATTTCCTTCACAAACAATTCCGGCTGAAAAGCTTCACAGATGAACTGCTCTGTCATGAGACCGCTTACTGTCAGTTCAATTATTTTGGTCAGCTTATCAATCTCTACCTCCGGCTTGAATCTGCCAAGATCGGCCCGCCCCATGATCTGATTAAAATGCTGCGGCAGCACGCTTCTCTTTTCCTCTGTTGCCACAAGCGCCTCACTCACATCTTCCTTTTTGCTCTCATTCAAAAATTGTAGCATATAGGGATAATTGCGCATCACCTGCAGCTCGCAGTTTTTCATCTGAAGAATCAGTTCAAAATAATCGGTCTCTTCCTTGGAAATACCGGTAGAATATTCCAGCATCAGATACTTCACACTGTAATCATACACAAACGCATACAATCCGATCTTGCTGATAAAATAGTGAAACAAAAGCCCCTTGCTGATACCGGCTTCCCGCACAATGTCATCTGTACTGGCATGCTCGTAGCCCTTTAAGGCAAAGATCTTGAGCGCTGCATTGATCATACGATCCTGTTTTTCCTTTTTCAGGTCAAAAAATTTCTCATTCATCGTTTCCCCATCTCCCATAAATCTGCAAATTTTATTCTGCTATCTTCCCATTGACTTTTTTAGTCGAAAAATAATATAACATATTTTTTTAACCTATTCAATAAAAATTAATAGTTTTTTTATACATATTCTCTTTTCATTTTCGCAAAATAGTATTAAGATATTATTATTATGAAATGAAATCTGAAAGGAGTATTCACATGTCTAAAAGCTTTGGCAAATTTTTACTTTTTACCGCTGTAGCAGGTGCTGCTGCATATGGCGCATATTCCTATTTACAGAAGAAGGAACAGACAGCTTCTCCCGCTCCCAGTAACGAAAATGACGATGATTTTGATGATTTCAGTGAAGATCTTGATGAGGATATCAATACCGGCAAGGAACGTTCTTATGTTTCTTTAAATCTCGATAAGGCTGAAGCGATTGCCACAGAGGCCATTCAGAAGGCCAAGGAAGCAATTGAAGATTCAGGTGCTCTGCAGAAAGCCAGGGAAGTGATCACAGACTCCGTACATCAGGTAAAAGAGACCGTAAAGTCCGTTGCCGAGTCTCAGAGTTCCCACACTTCTTTCACTGATCTTTCCGACACTTTAAAAGAAAAAGCACAGGAAGCTGCCGACGCTGCTTCAGAAGCTGCCGAGCAGGTAAAAGAAGAAGCCGTAGAAGCTGCTGAAGATATCAAAGAAGCTGCTTCCGAAAAAGCATCCGAGTCTACAGAGCAGGTAGAAGAATTCTTTGATGACGATGACTCTTCCCTGTAAGTTTTTCAGAACATAGCATGAGCCCGCGCGAAAGCGGGCTCTTTTTATTATATAGGACGACTCACAAATATTCTCTGAAAGCTTTTTTCAAAAGCGCGGTTCCCTCTTCTATTTCTCCCGGGGAAAGTGCTCCGTAGCCGAGAAGAATAGTGGCATTTTGCTGATTTTTAAGGTCCGGTGCCCCTGAGAGTGTATCCGACAGTCCATAAAGTCTGATGCCCCATTCTCTCGCGGCAAAAAGAAGTTCCTGTTCTTTCACATTCTTTTTGCTGGTGAGGAGAACATGAAGCCCTGCATTCTCTCCCGAAATTCGAAACCCACTCTCAAAGCCTTTCAGCTGCTCCATCAGAAAATCATGCTTTTCCTTATATATTTTACGCATCTTGTTCAAATATCTTTCAAAATAACCGTCCCTGATAAACTCATTTAAAATGCGCTGGTCAATTCTGGACACTGTGGACGCATAAAATCCGCAATTCTCTTCATATTTTTTCAGAAGAGACATGGGAAGTACCATGTACCCCACACGGATGGCAGGTGCAATGGACTTGGAAAAAGTCCCCATATAGATCACTTTTCCCGTTCTGTCGGAAGCCTGCAGAGCCGGTATGGGTTTCCCTTTATAACGGAATTCACTGTCATAATCATCCTCGATCAGAAATCTGTCTTCTGCCTGTTCTGCCCATTTCAATAGTTCCAGCCTTCTGCCGATGGGCATCACCACGCCGGTAGGATACTGATGGGAAGGCATCACGTAAGCCACCCGTGCCCCGGACTTTTTCAACTCTTTCACGCTCATGCCGTTCTCGTCCATGGGAATCGTTTTTATCTCATAGGCAAAGGACCTGAAAACCCGGTAAGCACGACCATAAGTGGGATTTTCCATGGCAATGGGAACATGTCTTCCCAAAATCTTCTCCAGCAGCATCAAAAGGAAATCCGTTCCGGCTCCTATAATGATCTGTTCCGGTCTGCAGCTGACACCTCTTGCCGAGTGAAGGTATCTGCTGATGGTAGTTCGCAGTTCCAGATCTCCTCTGGCATCCCCCAGTGCAAACATCTCGCTGTTGGCATCCACCAGGATTTCTCTGGTGATCTTTTTCCAGGTAGCGTAGGGAAAATACTTCATGCTGATTCCATGGGGCGAAAAATCATACTGCACTGCAGAATCCTCTTTTTTTGCCTCCTCGCTGCCAAACTGCTCCGAAAAAGCATCGGAAGGAGCTCTCTGACCCGCAGCCTTCTGCATTTCTTCCCCGCCGGAAAAATCAAAAAGCTCTTCCACTCCGGACACAAAATATCCCCTGCAGGGCTTCGACACAATGTATCCTTCCGCCAGAAGCTGACTGTATGCAGAATCCACCGTACTCCTGGCAATTTGCAGATATTCTGCCAGAGAACGCGTTGAGGGAAGCTTCTCTTCTCTTTGAAGCTTCCCTTCCCTGATCTCATTTCTGATATATTCATATATCTGCTGATACATGCACTTACCTGTATCAGTCTTAAGTTCAATCGCCAAATCATTCATGATCTGCAGCCTTTTTCTCCCTGATCTTTACAACAAGTTCCTCCTTGATTTCTCTCGCCCTGTCCTTGGTTCTGGGATTGGCTGAAGGGGAGATCAGAACATTGGAAATCAATTTTGATGCAATCTCATACTGTTCAAATTCCATAGCAAGTACAGCGATCAAATATTCCAGTGTCATCTCATCCATGCCACAGATCGGATAGCTTTCTGACTGTCTGGCAGTGATAAAGCCCTCAAGTGCGTTCTTTAAAAATTCCCTTTCCTGCTCCCTGATGCTTTGAAGCTTCTTATTGTAATCGGGTTCTTTCCTGTCAAGCTCCTCTCCCATACTCCGAAGAAGCCATCCCGCTTTCAGACAGATATAAGCTTTTTCACTTGCCTTTCCCCGCTTCACGATGGTGCTTGCGAGGCAGAGCTTATATCTGTTTATCGCTTCCTCGTAAGTATAAATATCCCCGGCAGGCTCCGGCGAATGAAAAGAGGATGAAATATTTTCCCTCACTGATTTGATCTGGCTGACTGTCAAACCGCCAAAATATCTGGTAAGGGTAGCATATCCACAGTGGGGGCAAAGAATCACATCATACTTAAGAGGTTCCATCTGCTCATACAGAGGTCTCAAATCTTTGTCTGTGCCCATCAGGCGAAGTTTACCGGAACGCACGGTCTTTTCCTTAAAAGTCTCGTAGCAGACCGGACATTCATATTTTTTATCAAACAGGAAATCTTTTTCCTGAAATTTCATTTTCTGCGGTTTTTCCGGTATTTTGTCCTTCGCGGACTTCTCTTCCGGTTCCGTATAAAGGTCAATATTTTCCATATTGCCAAGACCAAGCTCTGAGAGCCCCGACAACAATCCTGACATGTCAATTCCTCCTAAGCCTTCGGTAACACATAAGAACTCTTCAGGGAAACGATCCTGTTAAAGACAGGCGCTCCCTCCTTTGAATCTTTTGCGTCCACACAGAAATATCCCTGTCTCACAAACTGGAAGCTTTCATAAGGCTTTGCATCCTTCAGTGACGGCTCCAGATAGCAATCCTTCAGAACCGTAAGGGAATTGGGATTTAAATTAAGACTTCCGTCCTCGTTATAAACTCCCTTTTCCTCGTCTATAATATTCTCATACAGTCTCACTTCTGCCTTTACAGCTTCCTTTGCAGGCACCCAGTGTATGGTTCCCTTCACCTTTCGTCCGGTAAATCCGGTACCACACTTCGTCTCAGGATCATAGGTGCAGTGTACTTCGATCACCTTTCCGTTCTCGTCCTTTACGCAGCCGGTACACGTCACAAAATAAGCGTTCATCAGACGCACTTCATTGCCCGGGAATAAGCGGAAGTACTTTTTCGGAGGTTCCTCCATAAAGTCTTCCCTGTCTATATATAGTTCCCTTCCGAAAGGAACCTGTCTCGTTCCCATTTCCTCATTTTCCAGATTGTTGGCAACCGTAAGCATCTCCGTCTGATCTTCCGGGTAATTGTCAATAATCAGCTTGACCGGATCAAGAGCAGCCATCATCCTGGGACGCTTTAACTTCAGATCCTCGCGGATACAGTACTCAAGCATCGCATAATCCACGGAGGAGTTACTCTTGGAGATTCCGCACAGATCCACAAACATCTTAATGGACTCCGGTGTAAAGCCTCTTCTTCGAAGTGCTGCTATGGAGACAAGTCTGGGATCATCCCAGCCGTCCACGATTCCGTCCTCAACCAGCTTTTTGATATATCGCTTGCCCGTCACCACATTGGTGAGATACATTTTTGCAAACTCGATCTGCTTGGGAGGATGGGGATATTCCAATTCTCTCACTACCCAGTCATATAGCGGTCTGTGATCCTCAAACTCAAGGGTACAGATGGAATGCGTGATCCCCTCAATGGCATCCTCAATGGGATGTGCAAAGTCATACATGGGATAGATACACCACTTATCGCCTGTGTTATGATGGGTCATATGAGCAACACGGTAAATAATGGGGTCTCGCATATTGATATTGGGAGATGCCATATCGATCTTTGCCCGGAGGGTTTTCTCACCGTCTGCAAATTCACCGTTCTTCATTCTCTCAAATAAATCCAGATTGTCTTCTATGCTTCTGTCTCTGTTCGGGTCATTCTTTCCGGGCTCTGTCAGAGTTCCTCTGTACTCTCTCATTTCCTCCGCTGACAGATCGGACACATAAGCTTTGCCCTTTTTAATCAGCTTTACTGCTCCTTCATACATCTGATCAAAATAATTGGAGGCAAAGAAAAGCCTGTCTTCCCAGTCGGCTCCCAGCCATTTGATATCTGCCAGAATGGATTCCACGAATTCCGTCTTCTCTTTTGTGGGATTGGTGTCATCAAATCTCATATTGAACTTACCGTCATATTCTTTGGCAAGTCCATAGTTTAAAAGAATACTCTTGGCATGTCCGATATGAAGATATCCGTTGGGTTCCGGTGGGAATCTTGTGTGTACCGTATCATAGACACCCTCTGCCAGATCTTTATCAATGATCTGCTCAATGAAATTTCTGGAAACAGGTTCTTTTTCTTCCGTTTCCTCTGTTTCTAATCCTACATTCACTTCTTTTTCGCTCATTTTGTCCGATACCATGATACCGTGACCACGGTCATGGCTTTACCTCCTGCAGCTTTTCACGTCAATCTAAAAATCATAATAGCACAGATTTTTCTCTTGTGCTATCACATTTCCTCTATTTCCTCTATTTCCTCTGTTTCTTCGTATGATTTATAAAAAATATCCCGTTCCACCACATAGATATCATGTCTGTCATCACAGCGCACCGCAAGGAAATCTCCCGGTTTCCCGAGCATATACTTTTCCCTGTCCCAGGAAGCGAATACCTTTACCATCCCTGTCAGCATTTTGGCATGGATATGGGTTTCCCCCGTAGGCATACATACTTTTGCAAACTGGATGATCTCCTTGGAACTGCCGTCCATTCTGTTCCTGACAGTGGGAATGTAATCGGCCTGCAGTGTATGCTCCTTCAGATCATATTTCTCGTCAGTGGTTCGATAACTTTTTTCAAATTTTTCTCTTGTGACCGGATAAACCTCACCTTTGATTCCTATCATAAAAACGGTATTGTCTTCCACGGTCATATCCACATCCCCCTCAAGGGTACGAATGGTTATGGGGGTTCCCACCGCCACAATCTCTTTGGCGATAACAAAGCCCTGTGGAAGCTTTCGCTTAACATACGCCTTCATAGATGAAATATCAATATCGTAATTCACGGCATCAATGATCTGGCAGTGATCAAAATAATCGTTCATCCTCTCGCTGAAATAGGCCTCAGTATGCAGTGTCGGATATTTTTCTTCATATTTGCTTCTGCTGATGAAACCTCCGGCCTTTTCCCTGTGGCCCCCGCCGGAGCCGATATCCTCCGAAAGGAAAGATGCCAGCTCATCTGCCCGCACTTCCTTTACGCAGCTGCGCACGGAAAATTTGATGCCCTCCTTCAGCTCATTATAGACAATACAGGTATCTATCTCTTCCACCTGAAGCAGAAAATCACTGATCAGACCCAGAATGTTAGGATCACAGGGGTTCGCCTTAATGATGGCATAACGGTAATCATCATTATAAATATGTTTGATCAGGGCAAGCCCTGCTATTTCCAGTTCACGGAGCGACAGATTGGAATTTCTGAAAAGATTGATAAGACTTTTCTCACAGGGAAGTGCATCCCGCATATCCATGTCCAGAGGATTATAGATTTCAGAAAACTGATTGGTATCCGAAAACAGACCATAATACAAAGCGGTTCCCAGCTCATATTTCCCCGCAAAGGAAAATCCTTCCTCCTTCATCATCTGCCACACCAGTGTGGAACAGCTTCCCAGATTGGATCGTATTTCCGACATGGGAACACTGGTAATCTCTATCTGGTGATGGTCAATAATCGCCACGTTCTCCGCTGACAGATGTGTCACATTTCCTGCGCCGTACTGGCAATCGACCGTAATCAGCAGGCCTTTTATAGGGATATTTGTATCCTTCAAAAAAGTGACAGGGATATTCAGTTTATCGACCATCAGAGTCAAATTCTTTTTCTGTATCAGATTCTTTCCGGCGTAAACAAGCCGTACATCCTTATTTTTCTCTTTAAAATAAGTATATAGCCCAAATCCTGATGCCAGTGCATCGGCATCAGGATTGTCATGACATTGTATGGTGATCGGATTAAATTGCTCAAGCTGTGCTAATCGCATCTTCTCTTTTTCCTCAGTTTCTCTTTCGTTTTGACGTGTACTTCTCTTCAAACTCCATTTGCTTCATAGGTTTATCAAAATAATATCCCTGTACCAGACTCACATGCATACCGGCGATAATTTCAAACTGTCCTTTTGTCTCCACACCTTCTACACAGAGATTGACTCCGATTGCCTCAGCAAGCTCTGCCACCATTCTGATAAAGGATTTTGCATAGACATCTTTTTCCAGATTTCTGATAAAACTTTGATCAACCTTGATCACATCAAAAGGAAGTTCCCTGATATGATTCAGTGAGGAGTAGCCGGTTCCGAAATCGTCCAAGGCGATCCTGACTCCAAGCTCCTTGATCTTTCCGAGGATTCCCTTCATCTTTTCCATGTCATTAATTGCGAGGCTTTCTGTTACCTCCAGTGTCAGATTGTGAGGTTCTATTCCGGTGTCGGCAATTGCTTTTCTGATACTTTCCACAATATCATTCTGTAAAAGCTGAACAACAGAAAGATTTACATTGATCTTATATTCCGGATAACCGTTATCATTCCACTTCTTGCAGCATTTACATGCTTCTCTGAGAACATAATCTCCGATAGGATTGATAAGTCCCAGATACTCGGCAAGGGGGATAAATTCTCCGGGAGAGATAAACCCAAGCTCCGTGCTGTTCCACCTGATCAGCGCTTCTGCACCCGTACAGGGAAATCCATTCTTCTGCACATCAATAATAGGCTGGAAGTATACCTCGAACTCATCATATCCTCTTGCAGTGGCCTCCCGCATATTCTTTTCCATGTTAAGACGTCTGCCTGATTTGGAGCCGATTTCATTGGAATATCTTGCAACACGGTTTTTCCCGCTTTTCTTTGCTTCATACATGGCAATGTCGGCCTTCTTGATTAGTTCGTGCACGGCTTCCCCGCCATCCGGAAACTCTACGATTCCCATACTCATGGTACAATAATAATCAGAATTTTTGAGGAACCATGGTTTCATGAATATTTTCTTGATTGCATCTGCAATCTCGTCAAGTCGTTCATAACTGCCGGGTGGTATGATGATAACAAACTCATCCCCGCCCATTCGATAGCAGGTATCCTCAATTCCCGATATCCGCTGGAAACTGTGGGCGATGGATTTCAGCAAAACGTCGCCGTACTGATGTCCCAGACCGTCATTAATATGCTTAAAATCATCCAGGTCAAGATAAAGCAGCGCACCCTTTGTACAGGTCCTGTTCGCTTCATCCACATATCTTGCCAGGTCTCTCTCACAGCACATACGATTGTACAGTCCTGTCAGGAAATCCGTGTAGGCCTGCTGTTCTATTTTTCTTTGATATATCTTCTTTTCCGTTTCATCATACAGGGCAAAAAGAAGTACCTGTTTTCCATCTACCCATTTGATCTTGGTGTAGTACAATTCATACCACTTTTCACGGCTCTTCAGGAAGACTTCACTGATACCACTGTCTCCCTTCACTTCTTTTTCCAGAATTTTGTTGATACTGTCATCCTGCAACTCACTTTCAAAATTATGCCTCATGTTCCTGTTGGCAAACAGGCCCGTCCCGGTAGCAAGATCCCTGACATAAACAGCGCCTCCCACATTGTCAAGAATAGTTTCAAGAGAAGCGTAAGAACTGGCAAGTGAATTTTTCTGAATCCGCCTGGTAAGAATATTCTGCAGGATTTTTACGGAGTCACTCAAAAACTTGATATCATCGATCTCCCACTCTCTTTCCCTGTTTTTTTCTGTAAAACAGGCATACATCATTGCACTGTCGCCTATCATAATGGGCAGTACCACAATTGCCTTGATACCGTGTGACTCAAGTTCTTCCTTCTCCTCCGGCTTTATGTGGGAAGTACCGGAAATAACAACAGTCCTTTCCATATCAAGGAAAAATGGAATATTCTGTTTTCCATCATTGTCAGCATCATAACTCCAAATCTCACCTTTGTTGCACCAGTGAGTCATAATATCCATATTGCCTGTATTCTTAGAAATCCGACAGATAAATGCAGTGCTGATTGTTAAGAAACTCCCCACAATTTCCAGCATTTTCTGCATGATCTCCTCTATGGAAGCGTCACTCTCAAGCAGTTGAATCACCCCTGTAAGAGCTTCCGTTCTCTTTAAGGTCATCTTCATTTCCTTTTCCGAATAACGGCTTCTCCTGCTTTCCGCCTCCGCTGTCACAGCTGCGATTTTATAGCCCAAAAGCTCCGCGGTGATATATCTGATTCCATCTATTGTCCGGAAAAAATTCTTTTCCGTAATGGTACTTGAAAAGCCCTGTAAAGGAGGATTCGGATATTCCTCCGTCTCACTGACGTCAGAAAGCACACCGCAGATCAGCCAACTGAATACGGGCTTTCTATCTGCCTTGGCAGTGATAACTGCAAGGCGCAGGTTTGGATATGCCGTTTCTTCAATTGCCTGATCCTCCAGTGTGCTTTCGGATACTCTGAATAACATATTTTGCAATTGTTCTTTATCAATTGCCTTTAATATTCTGGCGGATTCGTCCGGATTGCCGCCAAAAGGCGTAAGAAGAGCCCCATTTGCATCAACACAACAGCCAAAGACATGTGTCCATTCACAAACATATTTCTGCCACTTCTCCAGTTTCTTTTTTTCGATCATTTCCCGGAGCAGGTACGATTCTTCTGATTCACTTCCAATTCTGTCCAAATTGCCTGTTGTTGTCACCTGCTTTTCTCTCCCAATGTCTATTCGTCCACACTATAATTCGGTGCTTCCTTGGTAATATGAATGTCATGAGGATGACTTTCTTTTAAGGAAGCTGCTGAAATTTTAACGAATCTGCCGTTTTGCTTCAATTCTTCAATATTTTTTGTTCCGCAATAGCCCATTCCGGAACGCAAACCACCCATAAGCTGGAATACAGTATCTTCTACCGTTCCCTTGTAAGCCACACGTCCCTCGACTCCTTCCGGCACCAGTTTCTTGGCATTTTCCTGGAAATAGCGGTCCTTGCTGCCATTTTCCATAGCGGCAATGGAACCCATTCCACGATATACTTTATATTTACGTCCCTGATAGAGTTCGAAGGTTCCGGGACTCTCATCACAGCCTGCAAAGATGCTGCCCATCATACAAACGTTACCGCCTGCTGCAATGGCCTTCGTCATATCTCCCGAATACTTGATACCGCCATCGGCAATGATCGGGATTCCATACTCCTTAGCTACAGAATAAGCATCCATGATTGCGGAAATCTGAGGCACACCGATACCTGCCACGATACGTGTGGTACAGATGGAACCGGGACCGATACCTACCTTCACCGCATCAGCACCGGCCTCAATCAGTGCCCTTGTACCCTCACCTGTTGCCACATTGCCGGCCACAATCTGAAGATCAGGGAATTTTTCTTTTACCATTCTTACACAGTTCAGCACATTCTGGGAGTGACCGTGTGCACTGTCAAGCACAATGACATCCACCTTAGCATCCACAAGAGCTGCCACTCTGTCAAGAACATTTGCAGTGATACCGACACCTGCACCGCAGAGGAGTCTTCCCTGCGCGTCCTTGGCAGCCAGAGGATACTTAATTGTCTTTTCAATATCTTTAATGGTGATAAGTCCCACCAGATTATAGTCATCATCTACAATGGGCAGTTTTTCTTTCCTGGCCTTTGCAAGGATTTTCTTTGCTTCCTCGAGCGTAATGCCTGCCTTTGCAGTGATCAGACCTTCACTGGTCATAGACTCTTTGATCTTCTTGGAAAAATCAGTTTCAAATTTAAGGTCTCGGTTGGTAATGATACCTACCAGTTTTCTTCCTTCCGTAATAGGTACACCGGAAATTCTGAACTTTGCCATCAGTGCATCCGCATCTGCCAGCGTGTGATCAGGAGATAGCGAAAAGGGATCTGTGATAACACCATTCTCGGAACGCTTTACTTTGTCTACTTCTTCCGCTTGAGCTTCAATCGACATATTTTTGTGGATGATACCGATACCACCCTGCCTTGCCATGGCAATTGCCATTCTGTGCTCTGTTACCGTGTCCATTCCCGCACTCATCATAGGAATGTTGAGCTTAATCTTTTTTGTTAACCATGTTGTCAAATCCACTTCATTAGGAATTACATTGGAATAGGATGGCACCAAAAGCACATCATCAAAGGTAATTCCTTCGCCAATAATCTGACCCATCTTCTCTCCTCCTGCATTGATTAATATTATACAATAGAATCTACACTTCGCAGTGATTTTATTGTCATGAATTAAATAACTGCCTAATCCTTATACACCTTGCGAGGTGCCGCAAACTGCATGGCTTTGATCATTTCCTCATTTGGCTCAAAAATAATCTTTTTCTGTCCATCATAAAAGAAAACAAAACGTCTGTCCGGCTGCTTCTCTTCACCTGAGCTGTAATCCACAGCCTTGTCCGTTCTGTTCTTATAATTATCAAGATGCCATGATTTTATGGGCGCTACGATTTCCATTTTGTTTAAATCAAAAGTAGCGACTCTTTTCCTTCTGCTCTTTGCCATGACTTTATCTATAGTGAGTTCTTTATCCACATAGAGATATTCATATTCAAGATCCGCATTCTGATAGACAAAATACGCTATCACCGCAAAAATGATTCCGAGCAGTAATCCGATCAGAAAAACAAAGCCGATCAGGATAAAGCACACTGCCAGCATGATTGTCAGTATTTTAAGGAATTTCATATAGGTCGGAGTTTTCTTTTTGACCAGGCATTCCACATAAGTTTCGTTCATGATATCATTCCTTTCCTTCCACGTAAAAATTAAAGTACAACACTATAATGATAGTATATTTCATTTCAACTTTCAAGAGATATCGAGATACAGATTGTCCATTTAAAATTTTTATAAAAATTTCATTTATTTTTTAGAGACAGAACATTTTGTATCATTGACAGCCCTTTTTAATATAGGTATGATAAATTAGATAATTGCAAAAATAAATATTGTGAGTATTTTAATATACTCCTCAGAGAAAAGCAAGTCATAAAAATAAATATAAGAGGAATATAGTTATGTTCAAAAAAGGTTGGCAGCCGAAAGAATATAAAGGTGTACAGGATGAGATCCATCAGCAGCACCTGAAGGCAAAGGATATGAGTTTCAAAGGAAAACTCAGCTATTTTTGGTATTACTACAAAATACATACCATCGCAGTCATCCTGATCATTATCTTTGGTGTTTCTTTTATCCACAATATTGTAACTGCTAAAGATTATAACTTTTACGGGATTATGCTGAATGCTCCCTCGCTTGACGGAGATGCCATGGAAGCATCCTTTGGCGAGTATGCCGGACTTGACATGGAAAATTATGACTGCTTTATCGATACACTTTCCACCCTTTCTTATCAGAACCAGACACAATATGACATTGCAACGTTCCAGAAACTGGTGGCTCTGGTACAATCAAAGGATCTTGATGTTCTCGTTACGGATGCTCCGGTTTTTATTAATTTTTCTTTTAACGGCATGATGATGGATCTTCGGGATGTCATGACTGAGGAAGAGCTTGCCCGGTTCGAAGGTCAGATTTACTATCTGGATAACGCAGAGGTCCGCAAAGCCGAGGAGGAGGAAGAAGCGCAAAGTGATGAAGACATTATGGAAGCACAGCAGAAACGGAATCAGGCATCTGTGGAAGACATTACAGCAGAAGCGGAAACTCACAGGCACCCGGAAACTATGGAGGATCCTATTCCTGTCGGTATCTTTCTGGATGAATCTCCCCTTGTCAGGAAGACAGGCTGTTACGGAGATCCTGTTCCTATCTACGGCATTTCCGTTACCAGCCAGCGGCCCGATACCGCCAAAGAATATCTTGCATATTTGTGGGATGAAACCATTCCCTTTGACACCATGATAACCTCAAATTAACAATTCATTTTCTGTACTAATCAGAACGGCAGCTTCCAAAACACCTTGGAAGCTGCCGATATTTTTTACGCATAAACTTTAAATCCGGGCAATCACAAAAATATCATAAATTGCTTTGATCGCCGTCTCAAAATCATCATTGGCAACACCGATGATAATGTTCAGCTCGCTGGAGCCCTGATCAATCATCTTTACATTCACATTTGCATGGGCAAGAGCTGAGAAGATACGCCCTGCAGTACCTCTTGTGGATTTCATACCGCGTCCCACAACCGCAATCAGTGCAAGGTCCGCTTCGATATCGACGGCATCCGGATCAGCCAGCCTGTGAATGGCCGATACCACCTTCTGTTCCTTATCAATAAACTCATCCTGATGCACAAAGACTGTCATGGTATCAATGCCGGAAGGAACGTGTTCAAAGGAAATGCCGTAATCCTCAAAAGCCTGCAGTACCTTTCTTCCAAATCCGATCTCAGAGTTCATCATGGCTTTTTCAATGTTGACAGAGCAGAATCCCTTCTTGCCGGCCACACCTGTGATCACGTATTTTGATTTCTGGCAGGTGCTCTCCACAATCCAGGTCCCCTCATCCTCCGGTTTATTGGTATTGCGGATATTGATCGGGATGCCCTCTCTTCTCACCGGGAAGATAGCATCCTCATGGAGCACACTTGCTCCCATATAAGAAAGCTCACGAAGTTCTCTGTAGGTAATGGTCTCAATGGCTTCCGGATTTTCGATAATTCTCGGATCAGCAACAAGAAATCCGGAAACATCTGTCCAATTCTCATAGACGTCGGCTTTGACTGCTCTTGCCACAATAGAACCTGTCACGTCTGAACCGCCCCTTGAGAAGGTCTTGACTTTTCCGCCAGCGTAGGAACCGTAAAAACCGGGAATGACAGCTCTCTCAATTCCAGCAAGGCGCTGTCCCAAAATTTCATTGGTAACCTCCGCATCAAAATCTCCGTTGTCTTTAAAGCGGATCACTTCAGCGGCATCCACAAACTCATAGCCAAGGTAAGCTGCCATAATGATACCGTTCAAGTATTCTCCTCTGGAAGCGGCATAGTTTTCTCCCGCTTTTTCTTTAAAGTTCTTCTCAATCGTCTTAAACTCATCTTTTAAGGAAAGGGTAAGAGAAAGCCCGTCGATGATCTCCTGATAACGCTCTGCAATGGCTGACAGCTCTTTCTTGAAATCCTTGTCGGCCTCTGCCAGATGGTAACAGGCATAGAGCATATCCGTCACCTTGGTATCATCTGAAAATCTTTTGCCCGGTGCGGAGGGTACCACATACCTTCTGTTATCATCACTGTGGATGATATTCGCCACCTTCTGAAACTGCTCTGCACTGGCAAGCGAGCTTCCACCAAATTTCACTACTTTTTTCATAATTTCTTTCTCCTCACAATTTGTTTATCTTATTCCCTTTTCACTCATTATTTCTGCAGTAGTTTATCTATTATTGTATGCCCCTTTGCAACATAATTACCGCTTTCCTTAGCTTCTTTTTCATTATAATTCCAAGTGTGCTCCTGCTGTATATTACTGTCGTAGAGAAGATAGGGCACACTGTCTGCGGTATGGGTCCTTACTCTGATGGGTGTGGGATGATCCGGCATTACAAGCAGTCTGTATTCTGTTTTATCCTCATCCAGCGCTTTTGTCAAGGGTCCTATCACTCTCTGATCAAGATACTCGATCGACTTTACCTTCTTTTCCACACTGCCCTGATGACCCATCTCATCCGGTGCCTCCACATGAATATAAGCAAAATCATACCCGTTCTTCAAGGCATCAAGGGCTGCCTGCGTCTTACCCTCATAATTGGTATTTAATCCTCCGTTGGCACCCTCCACATGAGCGACTCCCATGCCTGCCCCAACGGCGATTCCCTTGAGCAGATCCACGGCAGAAACCATCATGCCTTTCACGCCGTTCTTTTCCTCAAAGGAAGAGAGCATCGGCTTCGTGCCTGCGCCCCAGAACCAGCAACAGTTGGCGGGATTTAAGCCCTTCTTTTTGCGCTCGATATTAAGGGGATGATCCTTTAAGATCTCATAGCTTCTTTTCATCATGTAAAGCAGATTTTCATCGGAGGGAAGATACTGTCCGATCACCTGCCCTAACACATCGTGGGGCTGGGATAACTCCAGCACCTGTCCCCTGTTCCAGATCAGACAGTGGCGATAACTGGTACCCACATAAAACTGGTAAGTCTCATTCTGCAGCTCTTCCCTTACTGCATTTAAGAGCACTGCACAATCCTCCGTGCTGATCTCGCCGGAGCTGTGATCGATAATGATCTGTTCCTCAAAGGGAACGTCATTTTCGGAAATGGTCACGATATTGCATCTTAAGGCAATATCCGTATCCTTCATGGGAACACCGATGCTCAGGGCTTCCAGAGGCGAGCGTCCCGAATAGTAAATCTTCGGATCATACCCGAGCACTGAGAGGTTGGCGGTATCGGAGCCCGGTTTCATTCCCTCAGGAATCGTATGTACCAGCCCGATCTCGGAAAACTTGCTCAGTCTGTCAAGTGCAGGTGTATCCGCATATTGAAGGGGTGTTTTGCCTCCAAGGGATTCTATGGGTTCATCTGCCATTCCATCCCCTAAAACCACGATAAATTTTTTATCACTCATGATAATTACCTCTATTCTTCTATTCTGATTCTGCTGATAATGCCGATCTTTTCAGCTTTTTCATTAAATTCCTTTTCCGTCATCACATCTGTCACGAAAGCGAATTCACCGGGGACATCTGCCTCAACAACTCTGACTCTCTCAAAAGCTGCAATCGCTTCTTTTTCCTTATCACCGCTCACCCTCACAAAGAAGCTTCTCTTCGCCTCTTCGATTCCGGTAAGCGCAACGTCTGTATCGTCCCAGAAACACATGATCACCTTTCCAAGATGTCTTGCGCAGTCCACTACATCGGAAACAACAGCGCTTGCCGTGGGAAGCTTTCCTGCGCCTTTTCCGTAATACATGGAATCTCCAAGCATATTTCCATGAACGCATACCGCATTGAACACATCGTTCACCATATAAAGCGGATGATCTCTGCCGATCAGAAAAGGTGCCACCATGGCATAGAATTTGCCATCCGCTTCCTTACTCTGGGCAAGCAGTTTGATGGTCTTTCCCATAGCATGGGCATAAACAAAATCCGTAGCTGTGATCTTCGTGATTCCCTCTGTATAGATATCTTCGTATTTCACATTTTTGCCACACATTAAGGAGGAAAGGATTGCGATCTTGCGGCAGGCATCATAGCCCTCCACATCGGCTTCCGGATTCCTCTCGGCATAGCCTTTTTCCTGTGCCTCCTTCAGTACCTCTGCAAAATCCGCGCCTTCCTTTTCCATCTTGGATAAGATATAGTTGGTAGTTCCGTTCAGGATACCTGTGATGGCATCGATCTTCTCCGCTGTCAGAGAATAATTTAAAGGACGGATAATCGGAATACCTCCGCCCACGCTTGCCTCAAACAGGTAGTTGCACTTATTCTCATGAGCGATCCTGATAAGCTCCGGTCCGTGAGCTGCCACCAGCTCCTTGTTGGAGGTACAAACGCTCTTTCCGCTCATAAGTGCCCGCTTTGTAAAATCATAAGCCGGCTTTAAGCCACCCATAGTCTCACAGATAATCTTTACCTCCGGATCGTCCATGATCACATTGACATCATGTACCACTTTATTCTCATAAGGGTCACCGGGGAAATCCCTCAAATCAAGAATATACTTGATATTCAGCGCTTCTCCCGATTTCTTGTTGATCTCCGCTTTATTCTTTTCAATTACCTCAACCACACCGCTTCCCACTGTGCCGTATCCTAAAACCGCTACCTGAATCATTTTTCATTTTCCTCCTGTTTGCTTTATTCCTTAGCCAGTATTTTTACATTTCTGACCCCTTTGTGTTTCTCCATGGTCTCTAACATCTCGGAGACATTTCCCGTAGTGGGAAGCACCTGCATGCTTAAGCTTAAGGATGCCACCCCGTTAATGGGAATACTCTGGTGGATGGTCAGTATATTTGCCCCAAACTCTGCAATGATCTTAAGCACGTCAGACAATAGTCCCGGCTCGTCTTCCATCTGAAAAGTAAGGGTAATGGTGGTTCCCTGGGAATGCTCATGAAATTCAAAGATATCCTCTTTATATTTATAGAAGGAACTGCGGCTGATTCCCACCTGATCGGCTGCTTCATTAACAGTATGCACTTTTCCCGTGTCAAGAAGCTTCTTGGCTTCCACTACTTTAAGAAGCACCTCAGGCACCGCCTGCTCCTTTACTACATAATAACGATTTCCCATAAGCTACCTCATAAATACACAATCAACAATCATTTATTATGAAAAATCCCTCGCTTGCGTACATTTGTCTTTTTGAGTCTTTAATGCAAAGACACTTGTGCGCCACCGAGGGATATTCTACCACATCGCTTTTGTTTAGGCAAGGGCATTTTCCACAAAAATACCATCACAACACCACTACCTTTTTGACAACATTATTCCGTGCAGCATTCTGCACTTCAACCGCAAAATTCCTGATATCCGCCTGCAAATAACATTCCAGCATCTGATCACCCTCATATTTTTCGAAAATCAGCTGATGCAATAATCTCTCAATGAGTTTTTCCAAATGTTCTGCATCTGTTTCAAGAATCAGCTTGCCAAGTGTTGCATATTCTTTTTCGCCTGCCCTGTTTCCCAGTGGCTCTCCTATAAGCATATGCCCCAGAATATGTCTTATAATAATCTGACAGATATTGTAAAACTGCTTTCCGTAGTCCGGCTGGAACCGAAATAATATGTCACACACATATTCCTGCGGAAGTGCTCTCAAAAATTTCTGTTCATAAAAAATATATTCTACATATTTTGCAACGGCATTGATTCCTGTTTCATCCGTTATCGGACAGATTGTAGGATAATCCATGGTAATGATGGTCTCCCGGGGTGCAAATTTTGCATCATAATACCGAAAAAATCCCGGTATGGCTTTCTCCACAGTTTCCCGGTAATTCTCATTTCCAAAAGCACAAAATTCCATGATCATCTCATGGTAAAGTTCCTGCGTCCGCTTTACCTTTTGGATCACAAGCTCATATCCGTACTCATAAGCCATCTTGGCTGTTAATCCTCTGCCGCCTGTGAGTTGTCTTCCTTCGCTGCCCTGATCGATACAATATAGGACAGCCTCCATCAAATGATTTGCCCTCTCATAGGATATAGAGGTACTCTCTTTTGAGGTGTATTGATCTGCAAGACCTGCAGCAATGGGGACTAATTCTTCCATCTCATATATCATTCTCCTTCACCTCATTTTCCTGACCGGACCATCTGTGCAAAATCACTTAAGAAGGTACCTTCCATATACTCCGTATCCCCACAACATTTTTCTTCATACTGCTCTCTCATAAATTCCAGAAGTTCATCATCCGTAATCTCATCCAGCGTTTCATTTTTAAAGGTATAGAAGATCTCCTGCAGCCTTGCTTCTTCCTGCGTAAGTGCCAGTCCAAACCTCTCTGTCTGACGGTTCATCTCCATCACCTTTTGAATTTGATTCTGTGCGGAAAATATTTTAAGCCAATCCTTTTCTTCCATAATATCCCCCTCTTTTCCAGATTGTTGCATCATTATACTACGTGTCATGGAAGAATGGTATTCTTGAAAAATTTCTGATTTTGTGGTAATATAGAATGGAAAAAGGGAAGAAATTTTTCGATTTCTTCCCTAGTTTTTCGCCCGTTCCTTCAAATTCATCATGATCACCTTGCCAGATTCATTTTAGCCTTTTCATATTCCTCCACGGTGGTTCCTGTTCCTTCACACGCCTGCTTCAAATCCACATCAAAATTTTTCATGGCAGCTTCCACACTTATGATCAGTCTCGACGCATCTCCAATTTCTTTTCCAATTTCTTTTCCTTCATTTCTCTCATCTTCCATCCATTCCTTTAGTCCCTGACACATATCCACTTTCCCACCTTTCCTATATTTATCCTTTATCTTCATCATCTTTTTATCCCCTGTATGGTTTATCACCATATCGTAAGCATCCTCTTCTAAGAATGCATAGGCTTTATCTGTATTTATCAACTCTTTTAGTTTTTCTTTATTTTTCGAAAAACGGATAAAATCAAATACCTGTTTCACATCCGTTTTAAATATATCCGTATTCTCCAGCTTTTGTACCTCTACAACATGGATTTGGTAATTGGATACTTTATTTCTCAGGCTGTCCGGAATCCCTGTAAAATCAAGAAGCCCGTGGATATCCTTTGCACCGTCCCATTCCTTTTCTCCGTAATATAGCACAAAGGTTACTGTAGGGTACAATCGGCTTTTCTTCTTGAAGCCATACAAGTATTCCCCTTTTGTAAGCCCCTGCGGATTTACTCTCACTTTTCTCCGAATCTGAACTGCCTGCCTTTCATATTCTCCGGCATCATAACACATAGTCCGAAGAGCCAGTGCATAATCAATTTCTTCCTGATTTTCAATCCCAATGATAGCAAAATTCATGCCAAAAGATGTTCTGCGAAGTAAATCCCTGTAAAGCAATTTCTTTTTCCGAGGCTTTCGTCGAAATCCGTTTATCCTGCCAAGGTTTACTCTCGTATCCATCTCCTGCAGATCTTTCCCTTTTACAAAGGGAACTCCGTCACATCCGATACCATTAATAATATCGGCGTACCTCTCATTGTCAGCAAAGAAAATGCTGGCACTCATGTCTTTTTCCATCTCTTCCTCCTGTTTTCCGCAGGAGGTCATCTGAAATCTCCTGCTCTTAATCTGTTTTGATTGGGTAATTAAAAGCATTGATTTCCTGAAATTCTCTGATGTACCGATACCGTATGATACCGATGTGAGACGGCATAAGCCTTGTGAAATAGAAAACTGTTATGCTTTGATGGTATATTATCACATTTTCTAACGAAATGCAATATTTTTCATTTGTACCCGGCATACATCCGTTAATAACAAAGGAGAGACAACCTTTCGTCATCCCTCCTATCTAAAAGAAAAAACTCCCCACGAATTTTTCCTGTGACAGCTTAACCCTTTGAACCACCCGGAGCATCCATATGGTCACTCAGGGTGAATTTCAGTTTATAATCCCTGCTCATCTCATTCATATTAAAATCAAACTGTATTCTATTCTGAACAACACTAATGTTATCAATCCCCGCATCAAGCAGAATAAGGATATGTTTCGTCGGTGAATACTTATAATGCATATCAACAGCCCTTATATTCTTTCGGATTGCTATCTGCAGAAGATCAGAGACTTCATTTAGCTTATCGTCCTGATTACCCTCTGTCTCATATTCAATTTCAACCTGCACCACCTCTACAGAATGATTATATCGAAGGCCAATATTCCGCATATATTTATAGAACTTATCAAAATCGTTTATGACCTTTTTCTGTTCCGATGCATTGCTGAGCTTATGGATCATATTTTCAATATCGGTCAAAACATTTAGCTGCTGTGTATCACTCTCGCTGATAGACAGTGTATCTGCGATATCCAGTTTATCAGCGTCCATCATCTCAACAAACTTGTCCAGCAACTCCGGATCAAACTGGCTGCCACGACCATTTATCAGTTCTTCTCTGATTTTTTCCTGAGACAACGCCTTTCGATAAATACGGTCTGAACTCATCGCGTCATAGGCATCCGCAATACATACAATGCGTGCATTGACAGGGATATCAAGTCCGCTACGCCCACTGGGATATCCCTTTCCATCAAAGCGCTCATGATGATATCTTGCAACTTGTGAAGCCCCGGGCACTGCAACCATATTCTTCAAAATATCAGAGCCAACAATTGTATGTGATTTGATCAGTCCGAACTCCATATCTGACAATCTGGACGGTTTATTCAAAATGGCATCCGGAACACCGATTTTTCCGATATCATGCAAGAGTGCCTCATAGCGGAGCATGGAAATCTGTTCCTTATCCCATCCCAAAGCCTCTGCCAGTCTGGTTGCGTAAAATGCCACTCTCATGGAATGCCCGTTTGTGTATTTGTCCTTGGCATCTAACGTACCTGCCAAGGTTTCAAGCATCTTCATCGAAAGCATCATTTTTTCTGCGGATGCATTTGCTTTCTCAGCTGCAATAACCGCCTCTTTCACTGCTTCTCTTCTCTTTCTAAGCGTACTGTTTATCATCCGGGCAAACACAAACACGCATAATAAAAGGGAAAATGCTATCGCAGCTTCCGGCCCAATGTCTTTGTTGTACCCCTCATCAAAGGCTCTTGCCATGACAGCAAGCAATTCACCAAAAAGAGAAATAATGAGTGTAAAAACAGATAGTTTTGAGTCCTCATACAAAATGCTGATAATAATGGGTATCGTAAAAATAGCGAATGTAACCGAGAACTGATAATGCGAGTAAGCAACATCTGCACACATCAAAGTCATAAAAAGCATAAGAAAATATCTTTTTGACGTTTCGTCCTCCACTTTTTTCTCTGCTATCTTGCTGAGTATTACCATTCCGAAATTAAAAACAGACGTAATCAAAAGATAACGGATCAGCTTTTCAACAATTGTGTCCGGTCCATATCCCTGTGATCTCGTCACATAAAGTAGCATATTGTTCAGTATTTCAATCACGCATACAATGACTGCTATGATGAGCTGCACCCTGATTATGAGCCGACTCCATTTTTCATATTCTACTGTATATACATTGTTATCCATATCTCTCATAATATCCCCGGCTAATATTTTCTCGCAAATCTATCACTTTAATATTATCATCCGGCTTATTTTCAAACAATATACTTGGGACGAATCGACATAGTTTGGGACGAATCGACATAAGAAAAGCCGGAGAGCACCATCAGGTGTTTCTCTCCGGCAATTTCCCGAAATACAGCATCAATGCTTTCTCTGCATCAGAACTGTTCTTTGTAAATTGTATCTCTTCAATATTAAATAAAATGCATCCGCAGTGTCCCCGAAAGGTGGGAAAACAGATTACTTTGAGATAGGTATCAATCTCCGGACTGTAGTCGATAATCTCCAGCTTTTCTCCATAAAGGGTTGCGCGCTCATAGCTCCTTAGCCACTTGGAATCCATATTGGAAAAGAGGCTTCCAAAGGAATTGCCGATCAGCTTTTCAATCGGAAGCTTTTCAAGCTTTGCCAGTGCCGAATTGCCATACCTGAATATCCAGTCCACTGCATGCTTTTTTTCATCAAATATCATTTCTATATCCGCAAAGGCAAACGGCATATGTTCAAATCCGCTGTAATACTTTCGGTATTCTTCCTCTGTTTTCGGGATATCCTCCCCTGCGAAGCTTCCGATGATTTTCTTCTGCTTTTCCAAAAATACTTCCCGGATAACCTTTTTCTTTCGCACCACATAGTCGAGGGCTTCCCCATTACTCAGATAGATTCTGTCACCGATCTCATGGATTGCCATAACGGATACAAGGATGCTTCGGTGAACCATGATAAAGTCATCCTCTGCTCTTTCCCTAATCTGTTCAAGCGTCATTCTTGCATGGTAGATGTGATTTCCCAGTGTATGAATATTGGCAACATTCCGGTTCATAGTCACATAGAGAATGGTATCCATATCAATCGATAGCTCTTTCTTATTGGAAACATAAGTCAGTGATTCAGGCTTCTTCAAAATGAGTACCTCCGGATCATTTGTATCTGCCTTATAGTATATCATACTTTCTTTTATTTATAACAATTCCTTCAAAAGCTGGTTCACCATAGCGGGATCTGCCTTGCCCTTCATGGCCTTCATGGTCTGCCCAACCAGAAAACCGATTGCCTTCTCCTTGCCGTTTCGGTAATCCTCAACGGACTGGGGATTGTTTGCAATGACTTCCTCCACAGTCTTCCTGAGTGCCCCCTCATCGTTGACCGTCTTAAGGCCTTTTTCTTCCACATAGGCTTCAGGATCAACGTCATTTTTGAAGATCTCCTCAAAAACTTCCTTGGCAACGGAGCTGTTGATGGCTTTGGAATCTATGAGTGTGATCAGCTTTGCCAGATGCTCCGGTGAGAAACGGATATCCTCCGGTTCCATATCATTTTCCTTAAGGAGGCGCAGGGTCTCAACCATGAGCCAGTTGGAAACCTTCTTTGGCTGTGCACCTAATGCCACCGTTTCCTCAAAAAGATCGGCCATACGCTTGGAACCGGTGATGATATCGATATCATAATCGGGGATATCAAATTCCTCTTTGTAGCGTGCCATCTTCTCCTCACGGAATTCCGGCTGCTTTGCCCTGATCTCATCAAGGAACGCATCGTCAAGCACGATAGGCACCAGATCGGGGTCCGGAAAATAACGATAATCCTGGGCATCCTCCTTGCTTCTCATGGCATAAGACTCACCCTTGTTGTCATCCCAGCGTCTTGTCTCCTGGATTACCTTTTCTCCTGATTCAAGAAGGTCGATCTGACGCTCTCTTTCTCCTTCGATTGCTCTTGCAATGGCCTTGAAGGAGTTTAAGTTCTTCATCTCGGTACGGGTACCGAATTCCTTAGCCCCTACCTCTCTCACGGAAAGATTTACGTCGGCACGCATGGAGCCTTCCTGCAGTTTGCAGTCGGACGCACCGAGATACTGGATGGTCATGCGGAGCTTCTCAAGATATGCGATCACTTCCTCCGCACTTCTCATATCGGGCTCTGACACGATCTCGATCAGCGGCACACCGGAACGGTTGTAATCCACCAGAGAACAGTCATTCCACTCATCATGGATCAGCTTTCCGGCATCCTCCTCCATATGGATCTCATGGATCCCCACAAACTTCTTTCCCTGCTTTGTCTCAATCTCTACCCTGCCGTTCCGGCAGATGGGCAGATACAGCTGGGAAATCTGATAGTTCTGCGGGTTATCGGGATAAAAATAATTCTTACGGTCGAATTTACAGTACTGCGTGATCTTGCAGTTGGTAGCAAGGCCTACCGCTACCGCGTATTCCAGCACCTGCTTGTTTAAAACAGGAAGAGAACCCGGCATGCCGGTACACACAGGACAGGTATGGGTATTGGGGTCACCTCCGAAGGCAGTGGAACAGCCACAGAAAATCTTGGTTTTGGTGGCAAGCTCCACATGCACCTCAAGACCGATGACGGTTTCATATTGTTTTTCCATGTCAGTTCTCCTCCTTTCTGCCAAAGGCACCTCTTGCCTTTTCATAGGTGAATGCAGCGCGGATCAGATTTTTTTCCTTGAAGCAGTCACCGATCAGCTGCACGCCGATGGGAAGCCCCTTGCTGTCTGTGCCGCAGGGCATGCTTAAGCCAGGAAGTCCGGCCAGATTAATGGAAATCGTGTAAATATCTCCCAAATACATCTTAATGGGATCGGATAAGCTCTCACCAAGCTTCGGTGCTGTGGTAGGCGCAACAGGTCCCAGGATCACATCATATTTGGCAAAGGCCTCATCGAAAGCTTTCTTGATCAGCGCTTTCACACGAAGAGCCTTTAAATAGTAAGCGTCATAATAACCGGAGCTTAAGACAAAGCTTCCCAGCATGATTCTTCTCTTTACTTCCGGTCCGAATCCTTCGGAACGCGACTTCTTGTACATATTGTGAAGTCCGTTATATTCCTCCGTGCGGTAGCCGTACTTGATGCCGTCAAAGCGCTCCAGATTGGAGCTTGCCTCTGCTGCCGCAATGGTATAATAAGTAGGAATCGCATATTCCACAAGGCTTAAATCAAACTCTTCCACGATGGCGCCTTTTTCCTTCAGTACCTCAGCCGCCTTTAACACAGCTGCCTTTACTTCAGGATCAAGACCTTCCCCGAAATAATCTCTGGGAATACCGATCTTCATTCCCTTCACATCATCCACAAGGGCACTTGTGAAATCCGTGTCGTCTCTCTCTACGGAAGTGGAATCCTTAAGATCATGGGAAGCGATCACTTCCATGATGGTGGCACAGTCTGTCACATCCTTGCAAAGGGGTCCGATCTGGTCAAGGGAAGATCCGTAAGCGATCAGGCCGTAACGGGAAACGGTTCCGTAAGTGGGTTTCAGACCCACCACACCGCAGAAGGAAGCAGGCTGTCTGATGGAACCGCCGGTGTCAGAGCCGAGTGCATAAAAGCACTCCCTGGCTGCCACTGCTGCCGCACTTCCGCCCGATGATCCTCCCGGCACATGCTCCGGATTCCAGGGATTCTTTGTCTCGCCGAACGCCGAGGTCTCTGTGGTGGATCCCATGGCAAATTCATCCATATTGGTTTTGCCAAGGATCACTGCCCCTGCCTTCTCAAGGTTGATCACTGCCTCTGCGGAAAAGGTAGGTACAAAATTGCCTAAAATTCTGGAGGAACAGGTGGTCAGAAGCCCTTCCGTACACATGTTGTCCTTAATGGCAACGGGTACACCGGCAAGAGGGCCTGTAAGCTCTCCTGCATCGATTTTCTTCTGCACTTCCTCCGCCTTACGCAAAGCGCCTTCTTTATCCACTGTTACATAACAATGATAGGTGCTCTCCGATTTCTCAATTTGATCAAGGACAGCCTCTGTGGCTTCCTTCACTGTCACTTCTTTGTTTTTGATTGCTGCCGCAAGCTCCACGGCAGTCATGTCAAGTATACTCATTGCTGCCGCCCCCCTATTCAAATGTACGGGGTACTACAAACATCCCGTCTTTTTCTTCCGGTGCATTTTTCAAAATATTTTCTCTGTCATCTGTGTTTGTCACAACGTCTTCTCTGAATACATTGTGTACCGGGAAAACATGAGACATGGGTTCCACGCCGGTTGTGTCCAGTTCACCCAGTTTATCGATATAATCAAGCATACTGCCCATATCCTTCTTTGCCTGTTCCTTTTCCTCGTCGGAAAGCTCGAGCTTGGCAAGGATACCTACATATTCAATGGTTTCGTCTGAAATGATGTTTACCATTTAAAAATTCCTTTCTGTTAATCTCTCGTCACAATGGCAGAGCAGCCCATACCGCCGCCTACGCACAAAGTTGCAAGTCCTTTCTTGGCATCTCTCTTTGCCATCTCATGAAGAAGTGTAACCAGAATACGACAGCCTGATGCACCTACGGGATGGCCAAGGGCAATGGCACCACCGTTCACATTCAGCTTATCCATATCAAAGCCGAGATCATGACCGACTGCCACGGACTGTGCCGCGAAAGCTTCGTTTGCCTCGATCAGGTCAAAGTCCTCAATCTTGTATCCTGTCTTGGCCATCACCTTTCTGGTGGAAGCCACAGGACCTACGCCCATGATGCGGGGTTCCACACCGGCAAGCTCTCCGCCGATCCAGGTTCCCATAGGCGTAACGCCAAGTTCTTTTGCCTTCTCTTCACTCATAACGATAATGGCTGCCGCACCGTCATTGATTCCGGAGGAATTGGCTGCGGTTACAAGACCGCCTTCCTTGAACGCGGGACGAAGCTTGCTGATTCCTTCTGCTGTCACGCCTGCTCTCGGCCCTTCATCCGTATCAAAGAGAATGGTCTCTTTCTTTTTCTTTACTTCTACGGGTACGATCTCGTCCTTAAATCTGCCTTCTGCCTGTGCCTTCTCACACTTATTCTGGCTCCATGCGGCGAACTCATCCAGCTGTTGTCTGGTAAGTCCCCAATCCTCAGCCACATTCTCGGCAGTGATACCCATATGATAGCCACCGAACGCATCGTGAAGAGCATCACGAAGGAGCGCATCATCCATCTTGGCTGCTCCCATACGATAACCGAATCTTGCATCATAGAGAAGGTAAGGTGCCTTGGACATATTTTCCATACCGCCCGCAACGATGATATCCGCATCACCGCAGGCGATCAGCTTTGCTGCCAGATTCACACAGTGAAGTCCGGAACCGCAAAGCACATTGATGGTGGTCGCCGGTACCTCTACGGGAATACCTGCATTCACTGCTGCCTGTCTTGCGGGATTCTGTCCGAGACCTGCCTGGATTACACATCCCATATATACTTCATCAACCTGATCCGGTCTGATACCGGTTCTCTTTAATGCTTCCTTAATTACTACCGTTCCGAGATCGGGTGCGGGTGTTGTACTTAAAGTTCCTCCCATAGTTCCGATGGCGGTACGGCATGCGCCTGCCAAAACTACTTTTCTTGCCATTTTTTCATACCTCGTTTCTTAAAAGTCTTTTCCTTGTTTCCGAAGATAACACTATTAATAATCTACTACTTTCCCCCTGTTTTGTCCACTGTTTTACATGGGAAAAAGTGCTGACGATATCGAGGAAAGATGCTATAATATTAGCACCAATACAGAAAGGATACAAATGATATGACTAAGAAAGAACTGGCGATCGCCAATCATGACAAGAAATTTAACTGTGCCCAGGCGGTGGCCTGCGCCTTTGCAAAAGAGGTTGGCGTTGATGAAAAGACTCTTTTTCAGGCGACGGAGGGCTTTGGACTTGGCATGGGCGGAACGGAAGCTACCTGCGGCGCGCTTTCGGGTGCCGTGATGCTGGCAGGCTTCAAAAACAGTGACGGAAAACTGGATGATCCCGGCACCAAGGCAGACACCTACAAGCTCTCAAAGGAGATGGTAGCGCGCTTTCAGGAAAAGACGGGAAGCACCGTGTGCAAGGAGCTGAAAGGCATAGAAACCGGCAAAGTGCTCTGTTCCTGCCCCGATTGTATCAGATGCGGCGTGGAAGTAGTTGAGGAGGTTCTGGGACTGTAAGCGAAAATCCCTGCCGGTTTTTTTTGCCAAAACCTGCAGGGATTTTTTATATCATCTTATCCGATTTTTACTTTCACTATTTTTTCAGGCTGTCCAGATATTTCTTTGTTTCAGCCACAACCACACCGCTCAGTGCTACCATGGCAATTAAGTTTGGAATTGCCATAAGTCCGTTAAAGATATCGGCAATGGTCCAAACCGCAGACACTGTCATGTAGGGCCCGATAAAGATAGCCAGTATGTATACCCATCTGTAGCCCTTCACCAGCTTCTGATTGCCGCCAGATAAGTATTCCAGACATCTCTCACTGTAATAATCCCACCCGAGAATGGTGGTAAACGCAAAGAATACAAGGCAGATCATCAGGATAAATGCACAGAGCTGATCGGGGAAGGGAAGACCTAACTGGAATGCCTTGGTGGTAACTGCTACTCCTTCAAGTCCCATATCCCAGGTACCGGTAATGACAATGGAAAGTCCTGTCATGGTACAGATCACAAGGGTATCGATAATGGTTCCCATCATGGAAACCAGACCCTGCTTGGCAGGCTCTTCTACCTGTGCAGCAGCTGCTGCAATAGGTGCGCTTCCGAGTCCCGCCTCATTGGAGAAGATACCTCTTGCAATCCCCTTCTGCATTGCCACGATCATGGCGCCCAGCATACCGCCTGCTGCCGCTTTCAGTCCAAAAGCGCTCTGCACGATCAGAACGATTGCTGCAGGAATCTTTGTCACATTGCAGATCAGAATGATCAATGCGGTAACTACATACAAAACTGCCATAAAAGGCACGATAATTTCTGCCACTCTTGAAATTCTCTTAAGCCCTCCGATAATGACCAGTGCCACACAGACAGTGAGCAGAATTCCCGCAATGATAACTGCATAGGAATAATCAAGTCCGAACAGGCTGATGGTGTGAGTCTCTTCGGGATCAAAGAAATTTTTCACTGCGCTGGTGATACCGTTTACCTGAGTAAAAGTACCGATACCGAAAAGACCTACGCCTACGCCAAAGAAAGCAAATATCTTTGCAAGCCATTTCCAGTTCTTACCCATACCTTTTTCGATATAGTAAAAAGGGCCGCCAATGATATGTCCATCCTCTGCTACCACACGGTACTTTACAGCGAGGAGACACTCGGAATATTTGGTTGCTGTTCCGAGAAGCGCTGCAAGCCACATCCAGAACAGGGCGCCCGGACCTCCAGCCACAAGGGCAGTTGCCACACCCACAATGTTTCCGGTACCGATGGTTGCGGAGAGTGCGGTGCAAAGTGCACCAAAGCTGGACACTTCACCGTCTTTGCCTGATTTCTCATTGGCAATGATGTGTCTGACAGCCATTGGCAGCTTGGTGATCTGCAGACCTTTTAATCTGATGGTCAAAAAGATGCCTACGGCCAGGATCAGGACGATCAGCGGGATTCCCCATACAAAATCGTCAATGGTGGTTAATACGTTACTGATTGTTTCTAACATTGTTCTTTCCCTCTCATTTAGTATATTTTGTTTCTGTAAATACAGAAAGAGCTGATATAAAAATATCAGCCCTCCAAAGAGTAGAACACGCATATCAATGCTCTGTCCTTTTGCCTGAGAGATTGGCAGTTTCCTGCCGTACACCTTCGGCGCCCTGTCTGTCAGGGACTCTCCAGAGTCTGAAAAACCGGGTTTCCCTTTTCCACGATTTTTCAATCAACAGACAGTACTATAGCATATTTGTATTTATTATGCAATACAGCGGATACACATTCTATCTGCTATCACAATCATCACCTATTACACATTTCGGAATCTTGCAAGGAATTCTCTTGTCTCCGCTTCCTTCGGTTCCTCAAAAATCTGTTTCGGTGTTCCCTCTTCCCTGATGCATCCTTCCGCCATAAAAATAACATGACTTGAAATATCTCTGGCAAAAGCCATTTCATGCGTCACAACGATCATGGTAAGACCTTCCCCTGCCAGGGTCGTCATAACCTCCAACACCTCTCCCACCATCTGGGGATCAAGCGCAGACGTGGGTTCATCAAAAAGCAGGATTTCGGGATCCATGGCAAGGGCTCTCGCAATGGCAACTCTCTGCTTCTGTCCGCCGGAAAGCTGTCTTGGCTTTGCGTTGACATAGGCTGACATCCCTACCTTCTGTAAAAACTGAAGTGCTTTCTCACGGGCCTGTGCCTTGGATTTCTTTGCAACCTTGATCTGCCCTACCATGCAGTTTTCCAGAACCGTCATATTGTTGAACAGATTAAAATTCTGAAAGACCATTCCCACCTTTGCGCGGTAAGACGGAGCGTCAATCTTCGGATTCGTGATATCCTCCCCGTGATAGAGAATGCTTCCGCCCGTAGATGTCTCTAAAAGATTGATGCAGCGCAGCATAGTGGATTTACCGGAGCCGGAGGCTCCGATCACGGAAACCACATCCCCTGTATGTACTTTAAAATCAATATCCTTCAGCACTTCATGATTTCCGAAGTTCTTCTTTAAATGGGAAACCTCCAGAATTACATTTTCCGTACACATGACTTTTCCTCCTATCCTCTTGCTCTTTTCTTGCCAAGCTGACTGCCGATATCCATTACATCCACCAGCTCGTAATTTTCATCTCCGTCCATCCTGTTTTCCCAGAGACGCAAAAGCCTTGAGGTGATCAGTGTCATGGTCAGATAGATCACCATCACAATCGTCGCCGATTCAAAATAAGTGTAAAGGGCACCGGAAACGCTCTTATGCACGAAGAAGAGATCTACAATGCTGATCACGGAGAGCACGGAGGTATCCTTGATATTGATGATCAGATTGTTTCCGATCTGAGGCAAGATATTTCGAAATGCCTGGGGAAGAATCACATTTATCATCGCCTGTACATGGGTCATGCCGATTGCCTTGGCACCCTCCATCTGTCCGGGATCGACAGAAATGATGCCGCCTCTCACAGACTCTGCCATATAGGCTCCGGTGTTAATGGAAACCACAAGAAACGCTGACTGCCACATGCCAAGCTGAATGTTGAAGACCTGAGACATCCCGTAATAGATAAAAACAGCCTGTACGATCATGGGGGTCCCTCTGAATACTTCCACATAGATGCGAAGCAGCGCATTTACAACTGCAAGGAATATTCTTTTCGGAAGAGAATCCTTTTTCTTATCCACCGGTATGGTCTGAACAATCCCCACGAGAAAGCCAATGATGCATCCGATGAATGTGGACACCAGCGCAATCACCAGCGTGGTTCCCGCTCCCTTCAGATAGGATGTTCCGTATTTTTGTAAGATATATACAATTCGTTCCAGAAAATTCATATTGGATATCATCGGCTTTTCTCCTGTTTCTTTTTGTTTTTAAAACTATTCGGCAAGAGGCTGTACACTGATCGCTTCCTGCATCAAACTGTCAAAATCTTCCACAGTCATACCTGCCAGTACACTGTTGATACCGTCAAGCAGTTCGGTGTTGCCTTTCTGCACGGAAATACCGATGTTGATCTCTTCCTCGGATACAGCAAAGTCGTCCTCTGTTCCCGTGAAATCCAGAATCTTCATATCGGGATAGGCAACACAGGCTGCCATAGCTGTGGGCATATCCGTTACGATCAGATCGGTACGGTCACTCTCCAGTGCTACCAGCATGGCCGGTGCGGATTCCTGTGCAGGCTGAACATTGGCATCCTCGATCTGAGGCAGACATACATCATACCAGATGGTTCCCAGCTGGGAAGTACAGGTAGCACCCTTTAAATCAGAAAGACCTTTTGCCTCCGCATAAGGGCCATCTGCTTTCACAAGTCCTACCACAGATGCATAATAGTAAGGAGTTGAGAAGTCTACCATTTCCAGTCTCTCTGAAGTGATAGACTGTCCTGCGATCACGCAGTCAACGGTTCCGGACTGAACAGCCGGTACCAGAGAATCCCAATCCAGTTTTACAATCTGAAGCTCATAGCCGAGAGCATCTGCTATTTTCTTTGCGATCATCACATCATAGCCGTAAGCATAGTCAGAACTGTCATTGATGGGAACCGCACCGTTGGAATCATCAGGCTGTGTCCAGTTGTATGGTGCATAACCGCATTCCATGGCAACCTTAAGCACCTTTGTCTCCCCGCTCTCCTCAGCCTCCGTAGCGGTTTCCTCTGTAGCAGGCTCTGCTTCTTCTGCCGTTTCTGCTTCGGCAGCATTTTCCTCTGTTGCTGTCTCAGCTGTTGCCGCAGTCTCTGATGAACCGCAGCCTGCAAGGGAAAGTACCATTGCAGCGCCGAGAAGTAAACTTAACAATTTCTTTTTCATAATAATCCTCCTTGTTTTCCGAAGGAAAATGCGACTGCCCTTGCAGGAGCAGAGGATTTATCCTCCTTAATAAAAAAAAAGAGAGAAAGACCCTTAGTCTTCCTCTCTGAATAACTATGTGTTCATCTTATCACGATTTGTAAAAAAGTCAAGTGCTCATTGTTTTTTCAAAAACAGAGCTTTGCTATCTGCTGCGTATTCTTTTGCGTAAATATGCATAATCAATTCTTCCACAGATGCAATCGTTGCAATCCCGCAAACAACCATACAAAATAATACAAAAAACGGCAGTCTCATAAAATAGGGAATGATAAATACACAAAGTCCCGTCAGTTTGTTCAGGTATGTATGTATAGATGCAAAGCATCTGAATTTCACTGCTGCCACAAGATAAGATACAAGACGGAGTATCAAAATTCCTCCCACCCAGTACCAGATTCCTCCCGGAAGCCTTGCCACTAATGCCGGAAGTATCTTTATCATCATCACTGTATAGAACAGCAGATCAGCCACGCTGTCAAGTCTTGCACCGAATTCACTTGCCGTTCCTGTTCTTCTGGCAAGAAAACCGTCACACACATCAGTGATTCCGCAAATGGAATAAACCACATAAAATGCCGGCGAAAATGCCTTTGTAAATAAAAGCAAAAAAGTTCCGACCATGCGGAGGCCGGTAACGAAATTGGGTAACACTATCAACATTTCCTTTCTTTTCTTCATTTCCCGATTCCTCTATCCATTATCGCTGATGGTTTCTATCTGACAGTTTTTTACATTTACAATACATTCATTTTTGCACTTTGGACAAAATAACGGAAAATTTTTAAGCTCCGTATCCTGTCTCAGCTTTGTTCTCGTCTTATGGGAACAGACCGGACACATTACCCACATTGTCTCACTCATGATTTTCTCCCCCTCAAGTCTTCCCTTGCTCAATTGATTCTGTCCGTTGCTACAAGGTGATACTTTCCTGATCTTATCAGAATCAGTTCCCCCTGAAACTCCATGCTCAGGATTTCTGAAATTTCTTCATCGGTAAAATGGCAGATATTATTTGCTTCCAGCACACAGACGGAAAAGGTATGCATCCATACCTGCCGAAAAAGAAGACAGGCCTCTTTCTGTGTAAGATCATAGTCTTTCTGAAGCAATTCAATGCACAAAACAGCTGTATCCCCAAGCTCCGTGAATAAATCCTCAAAGTTACGGCTCTCTTCATGCTTCTGCATATAAAGAACCCGAAACAGCTTCGGCTCTTCCTTGGCAAACTGTACCATACGGATTCCAAACTGCTTAAATGCAGGGGTGAAATCGAGTGCGCCGGCAGTATACTCTTCAAACTCTTTCATGGCCAGCTTTCTCACTTCCAGTTCCACCTCATGCATATTTCTGAAGTGGGTAAAAATGGGTGTTGCTGATGTTCCGAGACGCTTTCCAAGCTCTCTTGCTGCCACAGCTTCTATCCCCTTTTCCCTGGTCATTTCAAATGCAGCCTTCACAATTTCCTCTTTTGTGCACTTTGGCCTTGGCGGCATAAATATCCCTCTTTTCCTTTAAAAAGCAGCGTTATGAAACAATGTTTCATAACGCTGCTTTTATTATACCATATACAATCTATTTTTCAACTGCATTAGTCTGTTTTGGGTTCTCCCCCCTGGCGGATTCCGAACTTCTCCCTCATGGCAAGAAGACGCTCCACCTGCTCCTTTGTCAGTTTATTCTGTTTGCCGATGATTTTTTCCGTCAGCATAAGAATATTGGCATAATATTCCATGGATTCCAGTCTGTAATAAGCTGCGTAAGGATCCTCCGCCCAGGTAACGGCACCGTGATTGGCAAGCAGTACTCCGTTGTGGGTATGGCAGTAAGGTGCAATGGCCTCCGGCACTTCCTTAGAGCCAAGCTCCGCATAAGGGGCTACCGGCACATTTCCAAGGGTGATCACCGCTTCCGCCAGTACCGGTGTATCCAAAGGAATCCCCGCAATGGCAAAGCAGGTGCAGATCGGTGGATGGGCATGGCAGACGGACCGGATATGGGGATTTTCCTTGTAAGCCCTAAGATGCATCTTAAGCTCGGAAGATGGTTTACATTTCCCTTCCAATATATTGCCGTCAAGATCCACCTTTACCAGCATGCTCTTTTTCATAAAGCCCTTGGAAACACCGGTGGGGGTCGCCCACACCTCGTTATCCCCGGTCTTTATGGAAATGTTGCCGTCATTGGCAGCCACAAAATTTCTCACATACATCCGCTGTCCGATATCGATGATGGCTTTTTTTGCCTGCTTCGCCGTCATGTATGGGATTTTCTTTCCTGTCATTTGCCGGTTCCTTCTTTCTTTTTCCTGATTTCGTTAAGTGACTCTTTAAATGGTGCTCTGGCAATACCGTACTCGGTCACAATGGCAGTGATCAGCTCATGGTCTGTCACATCAAAAGCAGGGTTAAATACCTTGATCCCTTCGGGAGCCATCCTCTCCTTGTACCACATTTCCGTCACTTCCTCGGCAGGCCGTTGTTCGATCTTGATCTCATCACCTGTAGGGGTATCATAATCAATGGTGGAAGTAGGAGCGCAGACATAAAAAGGCACTCCGTATCTCTTGGCAACTGTGGCAACCACCGATGTTCCGATCTTGTTCGCAGCATCTCCGTTGGCAGCCACTCTGTCGCAGCCCACAAACACAGTATCGACCCAGCCGTTCTTCATGACCATTGCCGACATATTGTCACAGATCAGTGTCACATCCACTCCCGAGGAATAAAGCTCATAGGCGGTAAGCCTTGCGCCCTGCAAAAGAGGTCTTGTCTCATCCGCAAAGACATGAAAATGGTAGCCGCGCTCCTGTCCCAGATAAATGGGTGCCGTGGCGGTTCCGTATTTGCTGGTAGCAAGCTGGCCTGCGTTGCAGTGGGTGAGAATACCATCCCCCGGCTTTACAAGACTTAACCCGTTTTCGCCGATGGTCTTGCACACCCAGATATCCTCCTCCTTGATGGCAACCGATTCCCGGTGCAGGATTTCCACCACCTCCGAGACCGTCTTTCCCTCTTCTCTTCCTGCTTTCAAACAGACTCTTTCCATTCGGTTCAGCGCCCAGGATAGATTCACTGCCGTGGGGCGGGAGGAGTTCAAAAATTCCTTCTGCTCCCTAAGCTTCTCATAGAATGCTTCAAACTCCATAGAGTTTCCGCCTTCCTTTGCGATCCCCTTTGACAAAACATAGATTCCAAAGGCAGCTGCCACGCCGATCGCCGGTGCACCTCGCACCTGTAACAGATAGATAGCATCCCAGATCTCCTGTGCCGTACGAAGTCTGATAATTTCTGTTTTCCCCGGCAGCTTAGTCTGGTCAATAATTACGACACTGCTGTCAGAATCATCCAGATCCACGGTTTCATATTCCATAATATTCTTGCTCATGATTGATCTCCTTTTGTTTCCTGTCTCTTCTTTGCATCGATTACCTCCATGATTACCATGATAACACATAGGAACACCGCAAAGAAGGACACAGTATTTTCCACTTTGTCACTAAAACGCTTCACTCGTTTCTGAAGCTTCTTATTTCTTTTCTTAGCCAGTTTTTTCTTCTCTCTTTCTCTTTTTGATGCGTCTGTCATTTTTGTTGACTCCTTTGGTCGTCCTACTGTACGTCCTTTTCCACCAACACAAGGAAGTGGGTTGATACCTCTAGTATAAAATGAACATTACTTTTTTACAATAAGAATCCGTTCTTGACCAAAATTCACATACTATATAAAATATCCACAGGAGGATTACCATATGAAACCGGAAGAATTATTGTGTCTTTTATCAAGAGCCGCCAAGCTGAAAACAACGATGCGCCACTGCTATACAGCAGATGGCAGGAAAGAAAGTGTTGCCGATCACTGCTTCCGCATTGCACTTATGGCCATGCTCCTCTCCGGAGAGGAAGAATTTCGAAATATGGATATGGACAAAGTGATCCGCATGTGCCTGATTCATGATCTCGGAGAAGCCTTCACCGGGGACATCCCCACCTTTGAAAAATCTTCAACGGACACCGAGAAAGAGACTTCTCTTTTTCTTGACTGGGTAAACAGTTTTCCTTCGCCTCAGAAAGAGGAATGGCTGTCACTTCTTGAAGAAATGGAAAGTCTCACCACCCCGGAAGCAAAAACTTATAAAGCACTTGATAAACTGGAAGCCGTGATTTCTCACAACGAATCTGATCTCTCTACCTGGCTGCCCTTAGAATATGATCTGCAGCTTACTTATGGGAAAGAAAATGTAGAATTTTCAGAGTATTTGAAAGCGTTAAGC
>JAGAQU010000062.1 GCA_017622575.1 Lachnospiraceae bacterium | reverse complement strand
TTGTTGGGGATTACATCCCCAAACCCCTGTGAAATGGCGGTCTGATACACATCGCAGAGGCAATATGTATCAGACCGCCATTCTGCAATAAGTGGGAATTCCTTTGTGCAACAATTGGGAAACGATTCGTGCAACAAACATTGTAACCATAGATATATAACTTAAACATTCCCTTCGGTTCATATGAAGGTCTGCCTTCAACAGCAACTGCCTTGACTCCATACTTCTCTAAATCAAGACTATTTACAAAGGCATCGATTATCCTTGCTGTACTCTCCGGATCCACAAACGAATCCCAAGAGCAAAACATCATCTGATCTCTGTCAAAAGTTTTAATATATGGCATACGGTGCACCTCAATATTTCGTGTTTTTTATGCTTCAATTATACCATATATAGCGGTTTTATGCACTTTATTCAGTTTTCAATGTGCTATTTTCTATGTTAATTACCCCTGGAGGGGTTGAATAACCAGTTTAAAAATGATCAATCTTCTAGTTAGTTTTCAGACAGTCACCCCCGAATGGTACAATCGTTAAGATTGTATCATTTTTATTGTCCTAACGAATACCTGCCCCTGCGGATATTATCCGGGCAGAAACAAATACAGCCACACGCCGTAAGAGATCAGATGATACGGTTATGTCAGATTCCATAATACGACACTGCCATCTTTCAGAGTTTTTGTGACATCAATAATCCGTTGGTTTTCAGACCCCCTAAATTGCAATGAAATGTTTTTCTGCTCTTCCACAAACTCGCCATCCACAAGTACATCGATCAATTCCAATAATTTTCGGCTCTCTTCTCGCTCCATCAGTTCCTCAAACAGATATCCCGAATAACACCATACATTTTTGGAAGGATATGTCTCACGAACCCGCTTTACAAACGGAAGCAATCTTTTTGCATTTTCGGGTTCCATCGGTTCCCCGCCCAAAAGTGTAAGGCCGGCTATATAATCGGGTTCCAGTGCTTTTATTAGCTCATCCTCTGTTGTTTCATCGAAAGGGTTACCGTAATCAAAGTTCCATGTTTCCGGCTGAAAACATCCCTTGCAATGGTGGGTACAACCGGATACGAATAAAGAGATTCGAACCCCTTCTCCGTTTGCGATATCGCATTTCTTAATTGCAGCATAATTCATTATAAATATCGTTCCTTTCCAAATGTTATGAACAGCATAACTTTCAAACATTCTCATGATAAATTCTATTTTATTCCCTATATCCTGTTATTTCAACTTACTTTTTGGGCAGGTTGATAAACTCTAAACAAACGCCAAAAGCATCTGGGAAGTACAGTGTATAACAGTTCAGCCGCGCCATTCGCAAAGTCGCACCTGCGGTGCTTTCCCGCTGCTTCGCAGCTAACTTTGCTCATTAGCAGGCGCTCAGTCCATGCATAAGCACAAACACAAAAGTGTGCACGCGCATTTTGTGCTGTTTGTGCTTATGCATGGCTGAACTGTTAATTAATTTTTTATGAATATATAGATTTTTTGGGTAAATGATAGTAAAATAGGAGCAATTATGAAATTACAGAATGGAGATCATCATGAGCAACGAAAATAGAGAAGAAGATATCTTTGAAAATGAGGAGATTAAGAACCGGGAAGAAACTCCTGAAAAGAAAGGAAGAAGGATAAACTTCCACATCATCATACTGGCAGTTATCGTTCTGCTGGCAGGAATTTCTTTTTACAGACTGTACAGATGGAATCAGGGAGGAAAGCTGGAACTTCCGGACAATACGGAGAACACGGAAGATCTTGATGTGGAAACCCTGGACATGATCATTCCTATGGACGCAGCAGCGCTGGAAGGCAGGGAGGATGACGGCGTAACCACGATTCTTTGTTTGGGCAACAATCCTTTTTCCGATGACAGAGGAGATGAGGGGCTGTCCACCATGATTGCGCAAAAGACTGGAGCAGTGGTATATGACTGTTCTTTCCCGGATTCTACGGCAGCCTGCAAAAATCCTGTTTATGATCCGAATTATACAAAGGATCATTTTAATCTTTACTATGTGGTAGAGAGCTTTCGGAATAATGAGTTCACGGCAATTAATTCCATCGCAGGGGATGAGGCGGATCCCAGATATCAGGAAGGTGTGGATATCATGAAAACCGTGGACATGGATAAGGTGGATGTGATCATTATTATGTATGACAGCACGGACTATAATGTAGGATCACCTGCCGAAGATCTCAATAATCCCGGGAATGTTTCCACATTTACGGGAGGACTGCGTGTTGCCCTGAATAACATCAGGACCACATGGCCTTATATCCGTGTCTATCTGATGTCTCCCACCTATGCACAGGCAATGGATGAAGAGGGAAATCTGTCAAATGGCACCATCACGGATTTCGGCAATGGACCTCTGGTGCACTATGTTTACAAGGAGTCTGAGGTAGCAATGGATTGCGGTGTCTCCTTTATCGATAATTATTTCGGCACCATCAATGAGGACAATTATGAAGAATATATGAAGGATTACATGCGCTATAATGTGGCAGGACGTGAAAAGCTGGCTGACAGAATCGCAACGATCATTAATCAGAATCTTGGCAGCTCCGGGCAGGAGTAACAGATAAGAGGGACAGCGAATACAAAGGGTGAGGGAGAAGAGTATGGAAGTAGTATTACAGAACCTGACGAAAAAATTTCCCAGTCGTGACAGGAAGAAGCATGAAGATGTGATTGCGGTAGACAACTTTGATTTTACCATTCCGGATGGCAAGCTGATCGGCCTGCTTGGTCCCTCCGGATGCGGTAAAAGTACAACGTTGAATCTGATCAGCGGCCTGTTAAAGCCAACAAGCGGCAGGATCTTCTTCGGAGAGGATGATGTCACGGATATTCCTCCGGAAAGCAGAGGAATTGGACTTGTATTTCAGAACTATGCCCTTTATCCCCATCTGACCGTGAAACAGAATATACTGTTCCCTTTGCAGAATCTGAAAGGAAAGGACAAGCTTTCCAAAGAGGAGATGCTTGACAAGGCATATGAGGCTGCAAAGCTTGTGCAGATTGATGAACTGATGGATCGGAAGCCGGGAGAGCTGTCCGGCGGTCAACAGCAGAGAGTGGCAATTGCCCGCGCTCTTGTAAAAAGGCCGAAGGTGCTTCTGCTAGATGAGCCACTTTCCAATCTGGATGCCCGTCTGCGTCTTCAAACAAGGGAAGAGATCAGAAGGATCCAGAGAGAGACAAAGATCACAACCATCTTCGTGACCCATGACCAGGAGGAGGCCATGAGTATTTCGGATATGATCGTTGTGATGAAGGACGGTGTGGTGCAGCAGATCGGGAAACCTCAGGATGTTTATGACAGCCCTGTCAATTTATTTGTGGCAAAGTTTTTGGGTACACCGCCCATCAATGTTTTTGACGGAAAGATGAAAGAAAATATACTGTACATAGGTGAAGATGCGGTTCTTCACACAAAGAATGTTCCGGATGGAGAAGTTTACGTGGGAATCAGACCGGAAGGTTTTATTCTTGATGAAAATGGGCCTTTTTCCTGTCAACTTCGCAGTGTGGAGGTCATGGGGCGCGACAGCAGTGTGGTTGCCACAAACGTGGCTTCCTTAAATCCGCTGATCCGCGCTGTCATGAATACGGAACACATTGTAAAAACGGAAGAGATTGTCAGATTTTCTTTGAAACCCGGAAAGGTTTTCCTCTTTGACAGAGAGAGTGAAGAAAGAATTGGCTTTGAGGTAGCATTATGATAAGAAAGAAACTTGCAAACAGCGGTCTGAAGGGCTGGCTGTATCTTTTGCCGGCAATTCTTTTTCTGGGATTCTTCATGGTATATCCCCTGATTGATGTTTTTGTTTATTCTTTTGAAGAAGGGTACAACTCCGCATCCCAGACTTATTTTGGTATCGGTCTTTATAATTATTCCTATGTATTGCATGACCCATACTTCTTGCAGGCCGTAAAAAATACCTTTATTCTGGTGATTATTACCGTACCCTTATCCACCGGACTGGCGCTGTTGATTTCTGTGGGCTTAAGTTCCATAAAGCCGCTTAGGAATCTGTTTCAGACAATTTATTTTCTCCCTTATGTGACAAATACACTGGCAGTAGGACTGGTATTTATGATCCTGTTCAAAAAAACGCCCTATTCCGAAGGGCTTGTAAATGTGCTGATTCACTTATTTGGCGGAAAAAGCGTTGACTTCATCGAGGGTCCTTACTGGGCCAAGATGTTTGTGCTCTGTTTTTATACCATATGGGTGGTCATGCCTTTTAAAATTCTGATCCTTACCAGTGCCCTTTCCTCTGTGAATCAGGTGTATTACAATGCTGCAAAGGTGGATGGCACCTCGGGGTTTCGGATTTTCATGAGGATCACACTTCCCATGATCACACCTATGATCTTTTATTTGGTGATTACCGGCTTTATCGGTGCCTTCAAGGCATACAGTGATGCGGTGGCACTCTTTGGAACAAATTTAAATGCGGCGGGCATGAACACGATCGTGGGTTATGTCTACGATATGCTGTACGGTGACAGCGGCGGTTATCCTTCCTATGCATCGGCTGCAGCTATTATTTTGTTTGCCATTGTGCTTACGATCACCTGCATTAATCTGCTGATCAGCAAAAAGAATGTTCATTATTAAGAGGGGCGAAAAATATGGAAAACGGGACTGATTATGGTAAAATCGAAAAGTCTGCCAAAACACGGAAAACAGTGGTCAGAGTTATCACTTATGTGCTTTTGGCTTTGTGGGCTGTTATCGTACTGTTTCCTTTTTACTGGATGATCCTTACATCCCTAAAGAGCTACAGCGCCTACAATTCGGAGTATATTCCGAAGTTTTATACGCTGTCGCCGACTCTTCAGAACTACGCAGAAGCTTTTACGGCGGTGCCTCTTTTGAGATATTTTGCGAATACGGCCATTTTTACAGTGCTGACTACGGCGATTATGCTTGTAGTGATCACACTGGCGGCTTTTGCCTTTGCGCGTCTTGAATTTAAGGGGAAAAATATTGCGTTTGTACTCTTTCTTTCCCTGATGATGATTCCGAATGAACTGGTCATTATCACCAATTTTGTTACCATTACCAATCTGAATATGAGAAATACCTTTCCGGGTCTGATTCTTCCTTCCGTGACCAGTGTTTTTTACATTTATCTACTGAAAGAAAACTTCGAACAGATACCGGACAATCTCTATTATGCGGCAAAGGTGGACGGCACCTCGGATCTGAAGTATCTGCTTAAGGTGATGGTGCCCATCTCAAAGCCGACACTGATCACGATTACCATCTTGAAAGTGATCGAATGCTGGAATTCCTATGTATGGCCAAGACTGATCACGGATGATGAGAATTATTATCTTGTCTCCAACGGAATTCAGGAAATCAGAGAGAACGGTTTCGGACGTGAAAATATACCGGCTATGATGGCGGCGGTGGTGGTGATCTCTGTGCCGCTGATCATTCTGTTTCTGATCTTCCGCAATAAGATTATGGAAGGCGTGTCCAGAGGAGGAACAAAAGGATGAGAAAAACAGGGAAAAGAGTCATATCATGTTTTCTTCTGTCTGCGGCGATACTGCTTAGTCTGTTTCCTCTCACGGGATGTCACGGTTCCAAAGGGATGGAGGCATTTGTGATTCCGGAGGAATTTGACGAGTCCGGGCAGTATGAGATCACTTTCTGGGCAAAGAATGATACCAACAAAACCCAGACAGCCATTTATCAGAAAGCGATCGCGGATTTTGAGACGCTGTATCCGAATATTAAAGTAAATCTGCGGCTTTATACGGATTACGGTAAAATCTACAATGATGTGATCACCAATATTGCAACGGGCACCACGCCGAATGTGTGTATCACCTACCCGGATCACATTGCAACTTATCTGACGGGAACAAATCTGGTGGTTCCGCTGGAAGATCTGTTTGTGGATAAAAAGTACGGTCTTGCGGGAAGTGAGGTCAGATTTGAGGGGCCTTCCAAAGAGGAGATCATTCCCAAATTCCTGGAGGAATGTAAGATTTCCGATCATTATTATGCCCTTCCATACATGCGCTCCACGGAAGCCTGCTATATCAATAAAACGTACGTGGAAGCACTGGGGTATACGCTGCCGGATAAACTGACCTGGGATTTTATCTTTGAGGTTTCCGAGGCTGCCATGGAGAAGGATGATGACGGTAACTTTAAAGTGAACGGACAGAAGGTTATGATTCCTTTTATCTACAAATCCACAGATAACATGATGATTCAGATGCTGAAGCAGAAAGATGCCGGATATTCCACGGACAGTGGCGAGATACTTCTTTTTAATGATACCACAAAGGAACTCCTTGAAACGATTGCGGAGCATGGAAAGAGCGGAGCTTTTTCCACTTTTAAAATTTCCAGCTACCCCGCCAATTTCCTGAATGCGGGACAGTGTATTTTCGCCATTGATTCCACGGCAGGGGCAACATGGATGGGAACGAATGCACCGCTTTGTGATATCAGTGAGGATAAGATTGTGGAGTTTGAAACGGAAGTGATGCCGATCCCTCAGTTTGACACGGACAATCCGAAGATGATATCCCAGGGCCCTTCCCTATGCATTTTTAACAAGGAGGATCCTCAGGAGGTTCTGGCCTCCTGGCTGTTTGCGCAGTATCTGCTGACCAACGAAGTGCAGACTGCTTATGCAGAGACGGAGGGCTATGTGCCCGTTACATCAAAGGCGCAAGGATCTGCAGAGTATCAGGATTATCTGTCAAGGTGTGGTGAGGACAACAGCACCTATTATGATATTAAGATCAAAGCATCAAAGCTTTTGCTCTCCCATGTGGATAATACCTTTGTGACTCCTGTGTTTAACGGTTCGGCATCTTTGCGGGATGCTGCGGGACAGCTGATCGAAAATACGGTAAAATCCGTGCGGAGAGGGCAGCAGGTGGATGATCAGTATATCGAAAAGCTTTACAGCGATACCATTTCGCTGTATCGATTGAATCAGCTTGGGAGGCAGTCCGGTTCCTTATCTGCCGGCAAGGAGGAGCTTGGAAAGCTGCCCGGGACATCCGTGATTCTTTTGTCATCCTTGGCGGGAGCGTGGATATTGATTCTTCTCTATGCAGGGATACAGATGGTGAAAAAGAAGAGAAATAAATAATGATGCTATTGATTTCTCAAAAATATGGGGTATAATTATCTCGGTGTTTATTAACAGAAATACAACCTATTACATAGGAAAAGAGGAGAAAAAAATGAAAAAACTGACATCGTTACTTTTAGTTTTAACACTGGTATTTGCCTGCATCGGCTGTGGTTCTTCCAAAAGCTCTGACAGCGCTGAGGATGTAAAGTCCGAAGGCGTTATGACTTATGAAGAGTATGTGGCAGCAGACCTTGACACAGAGGTTACAGTTGAGACTTATGTACAGGCAAAGCAGTCCTGGTGGGAGGATAAGGCTACCGTTTATACACAGGATAAGGACGGCGGTTATTTCCTTTACAATATGGCATGCTCCGAGGAGGATTACGAGAAACTGACTCCCGGTACCAAGATCAAGGTAACCGGTTATAAGTCCGAGTGGTCCGGTGAAGTGGAGATTGTAGATGCAACCTTTGAAATCGAGGATGGAAATTATGTTGCTGAGGCAGAGGATGTTACTTCCCTGCTTGGCAAGGATGAACTGATCAATCATCAGAACAAATTTGTATCCTTCAAGGGTATGACTGTGGAAGCAGCAGGTCAGGATGCAGACGGCAATGATGTGGCATTCCTGTACAGCTGGGATGGTTCCGGTCAGGACGGAGATGACCTTTACTTCAATGTTTCCCTTGACGGAAATACTTATACCTTTACAGTTGAATCTTATCTGTGCGATAACACAACGGATGTTTACAATGCCGTAAAAGCACTGAACATCGGCGATAAGATCGATATGGAAGGTTTCCTTTACTGGTATGAAGGCGTGAACCCTCATATCACGTCCGTGACAGCTGCAAAGTAAATTAAAGAATTAAGCAGAATTGTGAAAGAAAACCCTGAATGTCAGATGCATTGCATCGGATATCCAGGGTTTTTATTATGATGTTGGTTTTCGCAAAGGGCATTCCGACATACTGATCTTATCTCTCAGCATATTTAATCCGCAGTCTGAAAGGTAATCCTGGAGGATCGGAATGGACTGGGAGGAGGTGGGGCCTATGATGATCTCACCGACAAGGTCAGACAGATGGAGGTTCAGTTTCCCGCACATTCTGTTTAAGTCGAGAGGATAATATTTCTTGATTCTTTCAGGTGAAACATGATATTTGGGTTCTATTGCAAATTCATTGGAGATAAACGGGGACACCACAAGGCGGAACTCCCGCTCGCTGGTAAAGGAAGGATGCTTGAAAGCAGCCGACTGTACCCATGCTTCATTCATAAGATTCTGAAATTCGGGAAGATGCTCTGAAAACCTTTTGGATTCTTTAATAAGATTATAGAATTCATCTACCAGAGGATGTTCGCTCATGTCTGCCTGATAATATACTTCCTGAAGTGCAATAGCACCGCCCACCATTTTCTGCATCAGATCCTCGTGGAAAGCGATGCATACACCTTGTCCCAAATGACCATAGCGCTCCCACTGGGCAGCATCATCTCTGTACTTGGAAAAGCATGCCGCATAGGCGGAGTAGTGGAATTCTTCCTCCATTTCATTTTCAAAGAAAGCTGCTGTTTTGCGACTCTTTTCTGTTTCTCCGGCTTGATTCAATTTATCCGTGACGGCTTTACAGATGCCGTTCATAAACAGTCTCATTTCCGAGGCGTCATTCATGTTTAAGATATTGTTCAGTCTAAGCTCCGCACACTTGATGATTCCATCGAACGCGGCAAAGTCGGTATAGTGATACAGCATAGGTTACCTCCAAAGATCAGATACAAAGTACATCAGACAGCAATAGGTATAAACAGAATAAAAGATGCCGTCCTTATCTTTCCCGCTTTTCAGGATTTCCATGGCTTTTTCTTTTGAAAGAAGTTCAAAACCGTCAAAGCATTCACTTCCAACAGCGCCGTCCTGTGACAGTCCGGATTTGTCCTCAAGCCGTACCACAGCGCAGGCAAGGGCATTGCTCTCATCGGTCATGCCGGGGGAAGAGAACAGGAGAGGATTGATCACGAAAAGAGAGTCCTTTTCTGTAATCGTAAGTCCGGTCTCCTCTTTGAGCTCTCTTTTTGCGGCTGTCAGAATGGGATTTTCCGTACCGGCATCTTCGGGATCTAAAAGTCCTGCAGGAGGACTTAAGAGAAACTGCCCTGCGGGATAACGGTATTCCTTTGACAGAAGGAGCTTTGGCTCCTCGTCCTTTATGTTAAGAATGACGGCGCAGGTCACCGCATCGGGCAGCATGGCCCGAAATTCTTCTGACGATTTTAAGGCTGCGATCCGGTCCAGGGATCGCCTGGTGGCGTCATAGTAGTGCTTGCCCTCTTCGTACTGAAGGTCAAAGACCTTTATGAATTTGGAGTCAAACAAAGGCTTCACATTTTCTTTTTTAATGGCAGGTTTCATGCAGGTGTTCCTTTCCTATATCAGCAGATTATTTTATTCCATATTCCCTGTACAGTTTTTCCCTTAAATTCTTATCAGTCAGGACAAGCCTGGCATCTTCCATGCGGTTATCGGAAAATAAGCGGTTCAGAAGAGTGGCTAATCGGGTTTCACCTTCCTCACGGCCTTCTTCCCGCAGCGACCGCTCGTATTTATTTACATCAAATTCTTCCAGTAACATTCCCAACACCTCCATGCGATATTTTCTGAGAAAATCTTCCAGAATGTGGTTCTGTATGCAATACAGGATGGCATCATTCAAAGCCGCTTTTCTGTCAGTGGCTTCTGAAGCAAACTGTCTGGTGATCGCCACAAACTTAGCATAATCCTCAAGAATTTTACATTGTTCCATCAGATGAGAATTGTGACCGTAATTGATATTCAATACTTTTACTGTCAATTCCACATCGGCTTTCTGCTCTTTATTTTCAAAAGCATCGGAAAGCTTTAAGACCTGCTCCTCAGGTATTTCCCTATCACCATTATAGAATACCACACAATGTGGTGTAGGGAGTAAAATTTGTTTAGAGCCGTAAAGACTTTCCTGCGCTTTTTCTATGATACCCTGATATTCCTGTGCCAGATAGATCAGGAACCGGACAGGCATATTCGGATTCACCGTACTCTGGTGTTCATAAAGATTTATGACACCGGCAATGATAAATGCCAGATCATTTTTCATGACCACGTAAACAGCGCTTTCGATCGTCACTACCTGTAACAGGGACGAGTCATTATAGTTTGTTCCGTTCAGCGCATTGTAAAGCTGCAATAGTGCTTCCCTGTCTTTTTCAAACAAAAAACGGAAAAGTCTGTCCTTGATCTGGCGGTGAACCCTATGGTGTCTTCTGCCATGCCAATTGTCAAAAAAGTTTCTTAAGTAATTTTTCATATAGTATCCTCCCTGTATTTTGGCAGGATACGAAAAGGACATTTCACTATAAATGGCTTTCAGTTCCTGCCTTATTTAGTGTAGTAAAAGAAAAATCTGGCAGAAACTGCCCGAATGTGCGAGATGCACACTATTTTGAATTTTTCTGATGAATTTATCATAAATAGATTTGGAATATTTGTCAATTCATTTTTTGAAACGATTTATGAAACTTAAGCCTTTGGATATGAAAAAAACAATTATTCATCAGATTTTGACTCTTGAGAGAAACTGACAATTTCCTGAATAATTTTTTGGATTTTTTGCTGCTTTTCAGAGGGCATGGAAAGGAGTTGATGGTATATTTCTAACGGGATGTTTGGAGAGACTGATTCTGCGGTTTCAAAAACTTCCAAGTTTTCCATGAGTTTGTTTAGCGGAATATTCAATCCATGAGAAATTTTGTAGATGCTTTCAATAGTAGCATTCTTTTCGCCACGTTCTAATTGACCAATATAGGTCGGGTGGAGATTGCATATTTCTGCCAATTTTTCCTGACTCATCTGTTTTCTTCTTCTATAATAGCGAATCCTTAATCCCAATTCCGCAGAAATTGACATGACAGTATCTCCTTAGTCAACATTTATTATTAAATATAGCCTATAAATATTGAAAATATTTAACAACAGATTATTGACACTAAAAATGATAAAATATATACTATAAATATGAAAATCTGATTTATAGATTTATAAGATAGGCAAGAAGTACATTACTGTAAACGTAGGAGGTTTAGAAATGATCAAGAAATTATTTGGAGAAACAGAAGAAGAGCAGTTTAAGTATTTACAACCAAGACTATTTGCTCTTGGAGTGGGAGTTATTGCGCTATTAATAGGTGTTTTGTTAATGCAAATTGGAGTGCCGTTTGGGGATGCAATAGGTAGTGTAGGTACGGGTATTTGTGTAATTGTTTTACTCGTATTTGGATGGACTATTATGAGAAATTTATTTGGATTTGCATCTTTGGGAGCATTGTTTTCTGGTAATGTAGTAATTGGAGTAGTTATATTTGTATTATTCATAATGATTGGTTATTTGGGGGGATTTTTTGTCTCGATTGTAGGACTATGTAGATTTTTTGTTTTATTAAAGAAAAGAAAAGGGAATAAATAAATATGGGATTCTATGACGCTAAAGGGTACTGGCGTAATGATGGAGAGGGATTTTATGACTCGAAAGGCTATTATAGGAGCTTGGGAGAGGGATTTTACGATTCGAAAGGCTATTTCAGAAGTGCGGGAGAAGGATTTTATGATGCTAGAGGAAATTGGGTATCTCCAGGGGGAACATTTTATGATGGCAAAGGATATTGTAGAACTTATGGGACTTTTGCAACTTCATCACCATCTAGTGAAGGACAGGGTATAATTGCATTTATTGGTTTTGTTTTGTTTATTCCAATTGCTTTGCTATGGGGAGCAATGATTTTTTTAGTTGAATGGATTGCAGCTCATTTATACATTGTTTTTACAGGATATCTTATAGTGGATATTATTATCAGTTTTATATTAACTAAAATTAAGAAACATAAAGGGACAAAATTTGCGCTTAGTTTTATTGGGAACTATGTATGTCTTCTATCTTTTATCTACATAGCATTGATATATGCAGTACCATATATAATTTTAAATGGAGGAAACTTTGGGAGTTTTATTGAATTTACACTTGTATTAGCATTTGGGTGTGGAGGAATAGCTGTAGTACAATTTTTCAATTATTATCATGAGAAAGCGGCATTAGAGTTCATCTTGGGAATAGCTTTCTTTGTAATGGTAATAATGATACTTAAAAATAACATGAATGTGGTAGATAAAATAGAAAGTCTTTCTTCAATATATAATGTAAAGGTGTCTGCAGTATTTAAAGCATTTTTTGGATTTATGTTTTAATTTAATGAAAAAATAATAAAGTATATGTGTTAACTATCTTAATATTTCTTGGTGTTATTTTGAACAATGCTTTTCAGTAAAAATACATAGAGATAATAAATCCATTTTATTATTAAAATATATTACAAGGTTTTTGTTTGATTATGATAAAAAATCAATTAGCGGAGATTTGGTGCGCGGGGTAGATGAGACTCATAATAATGTGGAAGCTTTTGCTGAACACATTATTATGAGTCTCATCGAATCGTATCGTGCACATGATCCGCTGATTGATTTTTTTGTTGTGGTAGGTTAATGCTTGCAGAAAGCGGCTTAGTATTGCTTAATACTTCGCTATAGACTGTTAACTTTTTGGGGTAAGTTTAGGAAATTCCGCTATGATAACAAAAAGCATTACCAAAAAATTCAGAAAAGGAAGAAGTTGTATATAAGTATTGGTTTTGTCTTTCATTTTTTTAGGGTAATATTATAATAGAAATTAAAGGTTATTTGGAAAAGTATTATAATGTTTGAGACGGAGGGAAATACAATGTATGACATGAAACCGTATTTAAAAACCATCGATGAAGTGATCGCCAGAGGGCCCTTTGATGCCACATGGGAGTCACTGATGCAGTTTGAGCCGCCGAAGTGGTATCGCAATGCCAAGTTTGGTATCTTCATTCACTGGGGCGTATACAGCGTACCGGCGTATGACAATGAATGGTACCCGCGCAATATGTATATCCAGGGAAGCAAGGCCTACGAACATCATATTAAGACTTACGGTCCCCAAAAGGATTTTGGATACAAAGACTTTATCCCCATGTTCATGGCGGAGAAGTTTGATGCAAAAAAGTGGGTGAAGCTGTTTGAAGAGGCAGGCGCGAAGTACGTTGTGCCGGTGGCAGAGCATCACGATGGATTCCAGATGTATGACAGTGAGATATCTGAATGGAATGCAGCAAAAATGGGCCCTTGCCGTGATGTGGTGCAGGAGATCAGGGAAGCGTGTAAAGAAAAAGGTATGGAGTTTGGAGCGTCCACACACCGCATTGAGCATTGGTTCTTTATGGGAAACGGCAAGAAGTTTGACAGCGATGTTAAGGAACCCTTACAGCGAGGAGATCTGTACTGGCCGTCTATGTCTGATCCGGAGAATTTTGATGATATTATGACAGTTCCACAGCCTTCGCAAGAATTTCTGGAAGATTGGATGGTGAGAACCTGTGAGCTGATAGATAAAAAGCAACCTCATGTTTTGTACTTTGACTGGTGGATCCAGCAGGTTTCTGCCAAGGAGTATCTCAAAAAGATTGCAGCATACTACTATAATCGTGCGGCGCAGTGGGGCGCTCAGGTTGCAATCAATTACAAACATGACGCTTTTTTGTTTGGGACTGCAGTGCCGGATATTGAGCGTGGACAGATGGCGGATGTGAAACCCTATTTCTGGCAGACGGATACGGCTATCGCACTGAATTCCTGGTGCTATACCGAAAACAATGATTTCAGACCGGCTATGGATATCGTATGCGACCTGGTGGATATTGTCTCAAAGAACGGCTGCCTTTTGCTCAATGTGGGTCCCAAGGCGGACGGCACTATTTCCGAGGAAGATACAGTGGTACTCAAGGCAATCGGCAAGTGGATGAAGATCAATGGTGAAGCTATCTATGATACAACCATCTGGAAAAAATACGGAGAGGGTCCTACACAGGTTAAGGATGGACATTTTTCAGATGGTGTGAAGAAAAATTTCACCAGTCAGGATTTCCGTTTTACCGCAAAGGGGGATAAGCTCTACGCAATCTGTATGAAAGCAAGTGAGGGTGGAAAATATAGCATTTCTTCACTTCGTATGCAGGAACACACAGCCGGCAGTGTGCTTCATAGTTCCATTAAGGACATCGAGGTGCTTGGTTTCAAGGCTAAGCCTGTCTGGAATCGTGATGCTGAGGGATTACATATCAGGACGGCCTACACAGCAGATGGTCCCATTACCTTTAAGATAACATTAGAATGAGGATGATATGCTGAAAATTGTATAGGGATAATGAGTAAAAAAAAGAAGCGGAGACGGAGGGATTCGAACCCTCGTGCCCCGGAGGGCTAACGCATTTCGAGTGCGCCCCGTTATGACCGCTTCGATACGTCTCCGTTTACCTTCCCTATTATACTGGTTAAAAATAACCAAGTCAATAATCAGAATGTGTGATTGCAAACAGAATCTTTTTAGAATATAATCATTTTGTAACAGTTCAGCCATGCATAAGCACAAACAGCACAAAATGTGCTTGCACATTTTTGTGTTTGTGCTTATGCATGGACTGAGCGCCGGCTTATGAGCAAAGTTAGCTGCGAAGCAGCGGGAAAGCACCGAAGGTGCGACTTTGCGAATGGCGCGGCTGAACTGTTGCTGCGAGTGCGGCTGAACTGTTGCTGCGAAGCAGCGGGAAAGCACCGCAGGCGCGGCTTTGCGAATGGCGCGGCTGAACTGTTGCTGCGAAGCAGCGGGAAAGCACCGCAGGCGCGGCTGAACTGATGCTGCGTGCGCGGCATGGACTGAGCGCCGCAGGCGCGGCTGAACTGCGGCGAAAAACCGAAATAACATAACAAATTCACGGAGGAAAGCATGATATGATCAATGTACTTGAAGGCGGTGCGTATCTGATAAACGGTACGGAAATCATTCCGGACACAGCAGACGCATCAACAGCGGTTAAGAGTAAGACAGGAAAAAACGTTTCCAAAGAGGAAGCAAAGAAAGGCACTATTGCTTACGGAATCCTTGAGAGCCACAATACTTCCGGCAACATGGAGAAGCTGAAGATCAAGTTTGACAAGCTGACCTCCCATGATATCACTTTTGTAGGCATCATACAGACGGCACGGGCATCAGGACTTGAAAAGTTCCCGGTTCCCTATGTGCTGACCAACTGCCACAACTCTCTTTGTGCTGTTGGCGGAACCATCAACGAAGATGATCACATGTTTGGACTGACCTGTGCCAAAAAGTACGGCGGTGTTTATGTACCTCCTCATCAGGCAGTTATTCATCAGTATGCAAGAGAAATGCTTGCAGGTGGCGGCAAGATGATCCTTGGCTCTGATTCCCATACCCGCTACGGTGCACTTGGTACCATGGCGATGGGTGAAGGGGGACCTGAGCTTGTAAAGCAGCTTTTGAACCAGACTTATGATATCAATATGCCCGGCGTTGTGGGCGTTTACCTGACAGGTGCGCCCGTAAAGGGTGTTGGCCCTCAGGACGTGGCTCTTGCCATCATCGGAGAAGTGTTTGCAAGCGGCTATGTAAAGAATAAGGTGATGGAGTTTGTAGGACCCGGCGTCAGCTCCTTAAGCGCTGATTTCCGTATCGGCATCGACGTTATGACCACCGAGACTACCTGCTTATCCTCCATCTGGAGAACAGATGATGAGATTAAGAATTTCTATGATATTCACGGAAGAAGCGGCGATTACAAAGAATTAAATCCCGGCGAGGTGGCTTATTATGATGGCATGATCACCATTGATTTGAGCACTGTGAAACCCATGATCGCAATGCCCTTCCATCCCAGCAACACCTATACCATCGAGGAACTGAATGCAAACCTGATGGATATTCTGGATGACGTGGAGAAGAAGGCAGCTGTTTCCCTTGACGGTGCCGTTGATTTTACCTTGAAAAATAAGGTGAAGAACGGAAAACTCATGGTTGATCAGGGAATCATCGCAGGCTGTGCAGGCGGTGGCTTTGAAAATATCTGTGCGGCAGCAGACATCATGAAGGGAAGCTACATAGGCGCTGACGGCTTTACCTTAAGCGTATATCCTGCTTCCATGCCGGTTTATATGGAGCTTGTTAAGAACGGCTGTGCGGCAACGCTTCTGGAGACAGGCGCAGTAATGAAGACAGCCTTCTGCGGCCCCTGCTTCGGTGCAGGCGATACGCCCGCAAACAATGCCTTCAGTATCCGCCATTCCACCAGAAACTTCCCGAACAGAGAGGGTTCCAAGCTGCAGAGCGGACAGATCGCTTCCGTTGCCCTTATGGATGCCCGTTCCATTGCGGCTACGGCGGCAAACAAAGGCGTGCTTACTGCAGCCACTGAGTTTGACGGTACCATCGGAAAATATCAATATCACTTTGATTCCAATATTTATGCCAACCGTGTCTTTGATTCTCATGGTGTGGCTGACCCTGACGTGGAGATCCAGTTCGGTCCCAATATCAAGGACTGGCCGGCTATGACCGAGCTTCCGGAAAATCTGGTGCTTCGTGTGGTATCCGAGATCCACGATCCTGTTACCACCACAGATGAGCTGATTCCTTCCGGAGAAACCTCTTCTTACCGTTCCAACCCTCTGGGGCTGGCAGAGTTTACCTTATCCAGAAAGGATCCCGCTTATGTGGGACTTGCCAAGGATATCCAGATTGCCCAGAAAGCGGTCATGGAAGGAAAATGTCCTGTGGAGGCAAAGCCGGAGTTAAAGCCGGTTATGGATGCGATCAAAAAGGAGTATCCGGAGGTGAGCAAGGATAATACCGGCTTCGGTTCCACCATCTTTGCCGTGAAGCCCGGTGACGGTTCTGCCAGAGAACAGGCAGCTTCCTGCCAGAAGGTTTTAGGTGGCTGGGCTAATATTGCCAATGAGTATGCCACCAAGAGATACCGCTCCAATCTGATCAACTGGGGTATGCTTCCTTTCCTGATTGAGGAGGGAGAGCTTCCCTTTAAGAATAAGGATTATCTGTTTTTCCCGGGTATCCGCAAGGCAGTGGAGGATAAGGCAGATGAGATCAAGGGTTATCGGGTAGGAGATGATTCCTTGAAGGAATTCACTGTCAAACTGGGTGAACTCACCGATGAGGAGAGAAAGATTATTCTGGACGGATGTCTTATTAATTATAATCGAGTGAACTAAAGAAAATAAAACTTTGGCCGATATATACTGTGCAGGGCGGTGATCATGGCCGGATGGCTGCCCGCGACATAAATATCAGTTTAGCCACGGATGGTATTGTGATAAGCGTTAAGCGTTCAGATACCATCCGTTTTGTTTTTCAAAAGGAGGAGGTACATATCGTGTGTCTTCATCCGATGCGCGCAAAGGATATCGATATCAAAAAACAGTGGCTAAGCAGCGAAGGAGGCTAAATGCGAATTGATTCCAGTGTAATAGGAATGGAATCCGAAAGAACCTATTCTTCCGTATCGGGAAGAGTATCAAAATTTACCATAACAGAGGGAAGAGCGGACCTTGCGGAGGGAACCGGCAATCTGTTCGGAAATCTGTTGCAGCCTGAGGAGGGAGATCCGGAGCAGGCAAAAGAAAAAGAAACATCCGAAGATTTTATCACAAAGACCATGGAGGAGATGCGCGCAAAGCAGGCAAGGCGTACAGGCAGCATCAAAACTCCTGAAATGGAAGAGACCAGAAGGCAGCTTTACAGCATCAGACAACAGTGCCTGAATTTTCTTATGAATCTTCTGTTCCCCGACAGAATGGGACTGCGGGATGAAACCGATGAGGAAGTGTCTCAGGGCACAGATTCAGGGGAGAGTAGCTTGCAGTCAGTGGTGGACAGGCTGCTGTCAGCAAACACATCACACCTCAGAACATTTACGTTTACCAGACAGTACTACTATGAAGAGACGGAAGAAACGTCTTATACTACGCAGGGGACAGTCAAATGTGCCGACGGTCGCGAGATCAGCTTTAACCTGAACTTAAATATGAGCCGCAGCTTTCAGGAGTATTATGAAGAAAATTATGCTGTGCTGGAAGCATCTATGTGCGATCCTCTAGTGATCAATTTAGACGGAAATATCGCTGAATTGTCAGATCAGACCTTCCGCTTTGATATCGACGGGGACGGAGAAGAGGATGAGATCAACCGACTGGCAAAGGGGAGCGGTTATCTTTCCCTTGACAAGAATGGTGACGGAAAGATCAATGACGGAACCGAACTCTTTGGAACTGCATCGGGAAACGGATTTGCGGATCTCGCCGCCTATGATGAGGATGGAAACGGCTTTATTGATGAGGGAGATGATATTTTTGATAAGCTGAAAATCTGGATCATGGACGAGGACGGCAATGAGCAGCTCGTCTCCTTGAAAGAAAAGGGTGTAGGCGCTATCTGTCTTCAAAATATGTCTACCGATTTTTCTCTTACGGGGCAGGACAATCAGACCAGGGGAATGATCCGCAGTACAGGATTTTTCCTGTATGAGAGCGGCGCAGCGGGAAGCATTCAGCATGTGGATGTTGCCAAGTACAGTCAGGCTGTGTGAGGAGGCGTGACGGTATATTAAGGTCACCTTTTACATAAGATATGTAAGAGGTGCTATATGAATAAACTTAGAGTCTTTCAAAATGTCTGCAAAAGGAGGAAGCCATTTGGATATGGCAGCCTCCTTTTGTTTTTTCTGCTTTTGCCTGTAATCATAACAGGTCTGCCCGGAAACATAAAACGGACGGAAGAGGGAGCAGAAACTCTTATGATTGCAGAGCAATTGCAGGAAGGTCACTATACGGTGATTAATGAAACTGCTCTGGGAAGAGAAGAAATACCGCTTGAACTTTATGTGGCGGATAAGCTGATGAGAACCATGGGAGAGGAATACGAGGAAGAAGCCTTAAAAGCTCAGGCGGTCCTGTTAAGGGCAGGCTTGATCTCTGATGAAGGAATGAGTATTACGATCTCCGATCAGGAATACGGAAAAGAAATGATGAAAAAGAAATATTTGATGGCAGTGGCACAGACCCGGGGGATTTATCCTGAATATGATGGAAAACCAATTTACGGAGCGTATTTTGAAGTGAGTGATGGACAGACAAGATCAGCATCGGAGCTTTTACCCTCAGAGAATTATCCTTATCTTGTCAGTGTACCCTGTGAAAGGGATTTCCTTTCCCCTGAATATGCAAAAACTATTTCTGTGGGGAAAAAGGAATTTGAAGTTGCCTTTGAACAGATATCCAAAACAGTTGTTGAGGAGGAAAACTTGAAAGACATTGGAGAAAATAGAAAGCATGAATCAAAAGAAGGTATGGATATCATCAGGGATAGCGCAGGATATGTGCTTTTTATCAGGTATCTGGATGCATGGGCAGAGGGAGAAGCACTGCGGTACGCATTGAATCTTCCTTCCGCATCCTTTGAGATTGAAGAGGACAGTGATGAGATTTTGTTCCGGTGCAAGGGTGCGGGACACGGACTTGGTTTAAGTCAGTTTGGCGCAAATGAAATGGCGCTTGAGGGAAAAGATTACATAGAGATCCTCAATTATTTTTTTCAGGGAATTACACTGACAAAAATAGAGTAAATACTTTTTGATTTACAATTCGTTTCTTTTCATGGCAAAAACACACTTATGCATAAGTGGGGAAATAATGGGTAAAACTATCCATGAGAAAATAATTCCTTAAAGGCATATATGTAAAAGATTGGAGAGATATCAGATGAAAAGAAAAGTAAAGAGAAGAGGATATTTAAAGGAACGCATTGTGATGGCAGCATGTGCAGTGACGGTACTGAGTGCACTGACAGCTGCCGGACTCTGGATGAGAGAGGACGATAAGGGGGAAGATCAGGGATATGTGGTGGATTTGAGCGAGATCGAAAACAGCACAGCCTCCGGCGGAGCCGCGGAAGGGGAAGTGAAGATCGCCCAGAATGTAACGGAAGATGCTGTTACTTCTGATGATTTGGACTACGATCCTTACTTCCAGGAGACAAATTCGGTTCATGTAGAGAATCCCGATCAGTCAGAGAGTGAAAGTATGTCAGAGGGAACAGAGGAAGAAGAGAAAAAAACTGACGCCTCCGAAAAAGAGGAAACTGTTTCCATAGCAGAAACGGAAGATGATACACCGGCAATTTCCACCGCCATGCAGCCTACCTTATCCTTTAGTGACAATGATTCCCTGGTATGGCCGGTAGTAGGAAATATTCTGATCAATTACAGCATGGATAAGACAATCTACTTTCCCACTCTTGATCAGTATAAATATAATCCGGCCATTGTGATACAGGCTAATGAGGGAGATATGATCACAGCAGCGGCTGCAGGCAAAGTTACTTCGGTATTTACGGATACGCAGATCGGAAACGCTGTCACCATGGATCTTGGAAACGGATATGAGATTACTTACGGGCAGCTTACGGGAATTCTGGTTTCCGAAGGAAGCTATGTTTCTATGGGAGATATGATCGCACAGGTGGCAGCTCCAACTAAATATTACAGCGTAGAGGGCACCAATGTATATTTTAAACTGACAAAGGACGGAGAGCCTGTAAATCCTATGACCAGATTGAGTTAGAAGAAAGGGATAAAGCAAATGTTATATATCATTGGCGGAAAGGTTATTACCATGGAAGGTGATGTATGGGAGAACGGTTATCTTGCCATTGAAAACGGAAAAATCATGGAACTGGGGACTGTAAAAGCAGGAACCCCGGTTTCTGCTATATGGGAAAAAAACAGAGCAGGACTTTGTGAAGCTCAGGTGATCGATGCCACGGGTTGTATCGTTATGCCGGGGCTGATTGAGGCTCATTGCCATATGGGAATCACGGAGGAAAAAAAGGGTATGGAGGGGGATGACTGCAATGAGACAGTCAATCCCATCACGCCCTTCCTCCGGGCTATTGATGCCATCAATCCCATGGATGCTGCTTTTGATGACGCTGTTAGGGCCGGCATTACATCCGCCATGGTGGGTCCCGGCAGTTCCAACGTGGTAGGAGGCACGTTTGCCTTTATCAAGACCCATGGAAGAAGTATTGACAGACTGGTCGTGAAAGATCCTGCTGCCATGAAGGTGGCTTTCGGGGAAAATCCAAAGGTAAACTACAGTGATCAGAATAGATCGCCTGTTACCAGAATGGCAATTGCCGCCATGCTGCGGAAAGAACTGTTTTTGGCACAGCAGTATTTGAGAAAGAAAGGAAAGGGCATGAAGCCGGAAGAACAGGATTTCCGATATGAGAGTTGGATTCCGGTGCTTATGGGAAAAATCCCTTTAAAGGCCCATGTGCATCGCGCAGATGATATCCTGACTGCGATCAGAATCGCGAAAGAATTCCATCTGTCCATGACTCTGGATCATTGCAGTGAGGGGCATTTGATAGTGGAAGAGGTAAAGGAATCCGGTTTTCCTGCCATTGTTGGACCGGATCTTGCCAGCAGAAATAAAATAGAAGTACAGAATATGGCATTTAAGACGGTGGGAATCCTAAACAGGGCAGGCATAAAGACAGCAATCACTACCGACCATCCCGTATCTTTGATCCAGGCCCTTCCCATTTGTGCAGGTCTGGCTGTGAAGGCAGGCCTTTCGGAGGAAGAAGCACTGAAATCCATTACCATATATGCAGCTCAGATTTGCGGAGTGGATGACAGGGTGGGAAGTCTGAAAAAAGGAAAAGATGCCGATATTGTTATATTTGATGGAAATCCTCTTGAAGTTGCAACGCGAACAATGTGCACATTGATTGACGGTGAGATTATCTATGCGGACGATACATTCAAATGTCCTTTACCTGCCATGAAAAAACGGTTATAATCGTAAGAGATATTGACATTTGGGAGGATTGGTTTTGCAAAAGCGGATACTCACAGCCATTTTGCTTTTGTCGGTCATTGCCGCGGGATGCGGCGGGAGAGAGACAGAGGTGCAGGAAAATAAGGAAACGGTTTCCTTTACCAGTATGGAGGAAGAACCGGACCTTTCCTATGAGGTTCCGGTGAGCACTCCCGGGATATTGGTCAATCAACTGGGATATATGACAGAAAGCGCTAAAGTTGCCGTTTTTAAAGGAGAGGAAATACCGGAAGAATTCCATGTGATAGACGTGGAAAGTAAAGAAGTGGTGTATATCGGTTCTCCGCAGGAAAAAGAATCAGGTATCGGAGCTTTAGCAAATGAGAACTACGGGGATTTTTCATCATTGAAAACGCCCGGAATATATTACATAGAGGCGCCTGTCCTCGGCAGATCCTATACGTTTGAGATAGAGGATAATATTTATGAAGGCATTTTCAGGGAGTCCTGTAAACAGTACTATTATAACCGTTGCGGTATGACGCTTACCAGCCAGTATGCAGGAGAACGTTCTCACAATGCCTGCCATACCGGAAAAGCTGTATTTCGGGAGAATATTTCGGAAGGCTGCGATGTATCAGGTGGTTGGCATCAGGATGAAAAAGGGCAGAAAGATGTGGTTACGGCAGCAAAAACCATGTCTGTAATGATGCTTTCCTATGAATTGTATGGGCAGTCCTTCTCAGATGATGTGGGAATTCCGGAGAGCGGAAACGGAGTCCCTGACATTTTGGATGAAGTCAGATATGAGGCAGAATGGCTTTTGAAAATGCAGGATCAGACCACAGGGGCTGTTTACTCCGGCGTAACTGTTTATCAACAGGATGGCGGTAATTCCGGAAAAGACGCAGATGTTTATATAGAGCCGGCAACGGATGAGGCGGAGAAGGCATTTGCCATGGCTATGGCAAAATTCAGCTATCTGTATCAAAATTATGATGCAGAGTACGCCACGGTATGTCTTAAGGCAGCAGATCGTGCTTTTAAATATGCACAGCTCAATGAGGAAACGGAAAAAGATGAACTGGGTTTTGCGGCAGCGGCAGAGCTGTACCGTGCGGCAGGACAGGAATATTGTCAGAGATATGTCACCGAATATCTGAAAACGGAAAATTTGCAGGAAAAAAGAAGTGAAGTGACATTGATGGGTGGAGTGACTTATATTTCTACCAAACGATCCGTGAATATTGATTTGTGTGAAAAAGTAATGAATATGCTGATGGATGGGACAGAGGCAATTCTCAAAGAAAGCAGAAGCATTGTGTATGCTGTGGATGAGAAAGAAAGCAAAGATAACAATGACAGACTGCTTGATGTGATGTATCTGGCAGTCATGAATCATATTATTGCCAGCCAGGAATACGAAACCATGATAGAAGATTATCTGCATTTTTTCCTTGGCAGAAATGAGACAGCAGTATGCTATATTGACAGCGCAGGAGAGAATGACTGCAATAATACAGGATACAGTCCGGGAATTATGATACAGTTTGAAGCAGACAGTAAACTGGTTTTTATGCTCAGTGAGGTCATGCTAAGCAGCACTGGGCAATAAACAGCAGTTTTTGCAACACGGCAGGCATCATATTCTCTTTCAGAATAAAGAATATGATTATAGAATAAAAGAGTCATAGATATGGCAGATTGAGAGGAAAAAATAATGAATATAGTTGTACTTGCAGGGGGAATCAGCACGGAGAGGGACGTTTCTTTAAGCTCCGGTGCGATGATCTATCGTGCTCTTCAGAAAAACGGACATAAAGTGATCCTTCTTGATGTGTATCTGGGATACAGTGGTGAGGATATAGATACTATTTTCGATAAAGAAGAAGACTGGACAAAAGAGATCAAAAATATTTCGGAGAAAAACCCGGATATTGAACTGATAAAAGCAATGCGGCCCGATGGAGCAAAGAATTTCTTTGGACCTAATGTCATAGCCATCTGTCAGAAAGCGGATGTGGTATTTATGGCATTGCACGGGGAGAACGGAGAGAACGGAAAAATACAGGCCTGCTTTGATTTGATGGGGATTACTTATACGGGGACAGATTATGTGAGTTCTGCTATCTGTATGAACAAGGGACTTACCAAGGACATCTTTACCTGCCATAAAATTCCCACCCCTTTTGGCATTCGCTTGAAAAAAGGAGAAGAGCGAAAGAAGATTCCGTTTCCCTGTATTGTAAAAGCCTGCTGTGGCGGCTCCAGTGTGGGTGTCAGCATTGCAGAAAAGGAAGAAGAGTATGAGGATGCTCTCAAAGAGGCATTTCGCTATGATGATGAGGTGATTGTGGAGCAATATATCAGAGGACGGGAATTTTCTGTGGGAGTAATGGACGGAAGAGCCCTTCCCGTCATTGAGATTGCTCCACTTCAGGGCTTTTATGATTACAAAAATAAATATCAGGCAGGCTCGACGATTGAAACCTGTCCGGCAAATCTTTCGGAGGAAAAAACGGAGGAAATGAAGCGTTATGCGGAGGAAGCATATCGGGCGCTCCGCTTGAAAAATTATGCCAGAATGGATTTTATGATGGGAGAGGCAGGAGATATTTATTGTCTTGAGGCCAATACGTTGCCCGGCATGACGCCCACATCGCTTCTGCCCCAGGAAGCAGCGGCAGAAGGGGTCAGCTTTGGAGAGCTTTGTGAAAAAATTATTGCGGCAGCGCTGCGATAGAAAGATATGGTGATCATGAATGAAAAATATGACACTTGAAATGATTGCAAAGGCCTGTTGCGGTGAGCTGCACGGAAACACTGTGGGGGAGAAAGAAGCCTCCTGTGTGGTGATCGATTCCAGAAAAATGGAAAAGGATGGTATTTTTATTGCCACCAGAGGAGAGCGTGTGGACGGTCATGATTTTATCCCCAGGGTGGCAGAAGAAGGAGCTCTTGGTGTGGTCTGTGAGAAAGAGCCGGAAAACTGTGGGATACCCTATATTTTAGTGAAGGATTCTTTCGAGGCCCTTCAGGATATTGCTGAGTATTACAGAAAGCAGCTTACGATACCTGTGATCGGGATTACCGGAAGTGTGGGGAAGACCAGTACCAAGGAAATGATCGCAGCGGTTCTTTCCCAGAAATTTCATATCCTGAAAACAGAAGGGAACTTTAACAATGAAATCGGACTTCCGCTTACTGTTCTCCGTATCAGGCAGGAGCATGAGGCAGCAGTGCTTGAGATGGGAATCAGTAATTTCGGGGAAATGCATCGGTTAAGCAGAATTGCAAAACCTGACATTTGTGTCATGACCAATATTGGGCAATGTCATCTGGAAAACCTGGGTTCTCGGGAAGGAATACTTAAGGCGAAGTCGGAAATCTTTGACTATGCCAATCCGGAAGGTTATACTTTTGTCAATGGTGATGATGATATGCTTTGTCTGGTGAAAGGAAAAGGAGACCATAAGCCCATACATTTCGGGAGAAATCCCTCCAATGAAGTATTTGCTTCTGATGTGATGAACAGAGGGCTCCTCGGATCCCATGCGGTGATACATATGGGACTTTCCGTATTTCCCGTAGAGATTCCGCTGCCCGGTGAACATATGGTAAACAATGCTCTGGCAGCAGCGGCTGTGGGAAATTGCCTTGGACTTACAAAGGAACAGATTCAAACAGGAATTTCCGGGGTGCAGGCGGTAGGCGGCAGGAGCCATGTGATCGCCTTGCCCTCGCTTACAGTGATTGATGATTGTTACAATGCAAACCCTGTTTCCATGAAGGCTGCCATTGACCTTTTGATGATGGCAATCGGAAGAAAAGTGGCAATTCTGGGTGATATGTTTGAGCTTGGAGAGAGGGAAAAGGAATTGCACGGAGAAGTGGGCGCTTATGCGGCAGAAAAAGGGATTGATGTGCTGATCTGTGCAGGAGAGCTTTCCGGGTGTATGTATGAAAAAGCTCTTTCCATGGGCGGAAAAAGCGAAGTTTATTATTTTGAGACAAGGGATGTTATGCTGGCAGAATTGAAAGATATTTTGAAACCGGGAGACAGCGTCCTGGTGAAAGCATCCCACGGTATGCAGTTTGAGAAAGTTGTAGAGTTTTTAACGACTTTATAAGCATAAAAACATAAGGGAAAGGCATGGTTTTGGTATGATACGTTTGATTTTGGCTGTATTGTTTGTGCTGATATTTCTGGTAGGCGGTATTCCGCTTCTGATCGCTGAGTGGATCATCGGCAAATTTAATATGGACTTGAAGAGCAGAAGCTCTCTTGCCATTGTGCAGTGGGCCTTTAAAGTGGTCCTTTTTCTGGCCGGTACCAGGGTGATTGTCAGCGGGGAAGAAAATGTGCCGAAGGATGAGCCGGTTTTATATATCGGGAACCACAGAAGCTATTTTGACATAGTGATAACCTACAGCCGTGTGCCCAGACTTACCGGTTATATAGCAAAGAAGGAGATGCTAAGATATCCTCTTCTTCGGGACTGGATGAAAAATCTTCACTGTCTGTTCCTGGACAGGAAGGATGTGAAGCAGGGACTTAAGGTTATTCTCACGGCAATCGACAAAGTGAAGGAGGGAATTTCTATCTGTATTTTCCCGGAAGGAACGAGAAATAAATTCAATCATACTTTTATGGAATTTCATGAGGGAAGTTTTAAGATCGCCGCAAAAACAGGCTGTGCCATCGTACCTATGACGATTTATAATTCCGCAGAGATTTTTGAAGATCATCTTCCACGGATCAGAAAGACCGAGGTGATTCTACAGTACGGCAAGCCTTTTTACATGAAAGACCTGCCGAAAGAAGAACAGAAAAAAGTGGGAGCATATACCAGAAATCTGATCATGGAAAGCTATGAAAAGATCAAAGAGGAAAAAATGCAGTAAATGAATTTGACATTGCTTTTTAACGGTGTTACAATACCAACTAATTACAGAATGTGAAAGCAATACAGAGACGTATAGGTTGATTCCTATGCGTCTTTTTTGCTTCATGGAGAAGAAGGAGGAGCAGAGCATGGATTATTGTAATATGGCCAAGGAGATTCCAGCTTCCCCCATCAGGGATATGATGGTGAGAGCGGCAGCAATGGAGGATGTGATCTCCTTTACGGTAGGAGAGCCTGATTTTACTCCCACTGAAAGTATTATTGAGGCCGCAAAAACCGCACTGGATCATCGTGATATCAGGTATGCACCGGGAGCCGGACTCACAGAACTCAGAGAGGTTTATGCGCAGTATTTAAGTGAGCAGGTGGGAATTTCTTATGAGGCAGAAAATGTGGTTGTCACGGCAGGAGGCATGTCCAGTCTGTTTTTGTCACTTCTGTGCACGGTAAACCCCGGAGACGAGGTGCTGATGAGCGCACCCTATTTCACTAATTACAGTCAGATGGTGCGCATGTGCTACGGAGTACCGGTTCCCATCGAGGTCTATGAGGAGGATGAATTTATTCTGACGCCTGAGGCTGTCAAAAAAGCGATTACACCGAGGACAAAGGTACTGATGCTGAACTCTCCCTGTAATCCTACAGGCGGTGTAATTTCAATGGATTCTCTTAAGGAGATTGCGAAAATTGCGGTGGAATATGATCTGTTTGTGCTGAGTGATGAGGTGTACCGGCATATTCTGTTTGACGGAGAAAAGTACGCAAGCATTGTGATGCAACCGGGTATGAGAGAACGAACACTGATCATTGACAGCTGTTCCAAAACCTTTGCCATGACAGGCTTTCGAATCGGATTCGGCGCAGGACCCAAAGAGTGGATAAGCCTGATGACCAAGCTTACGGAGGGCGTCTATTCCTCCGCACCTACCGTTGGACAAAGAGCGGCAATTGAAGCATATAAAAGCGGACTGCCTTACTGCGTTGAGATGGTAAAGCAGTATGAGAAGCGCAGAAATTATCTGTATGAGCGATTGAATCAAATGAAAGGGATCAGCTGTATTAAGCCAAAGGGAGCTTTCTATATTTTCGTAAATATCAGCGGAACAGGACTTGATGCGGTGGAGTTTAGCAACCGGTTACTGGATGAAGCCCATGTGGCGGTAGTGCCGGGCGGAAACTTCGGTTCGAAAGGCGGTGACAGATATGTTCGAATGGTATATGCTACCTCCATGGAAAACATCAAGGAGGGGTGTGATCGCATGGAGAAGTTCTGCAGCAGCCTGTAGAAAAGAAAAAGAATTAATGATATAATCGTTACATTGTACTTGGAAAGGATGACTTGTCACATGCCGGTCACAATGATACCTTCATTTCTATTATATTGTTTTGTTGCAGGAATTACGCCCGGTCCTGCGAATCTGTGCTCTCTGTCGGCGGCTATGAGATACGGAAAAAGAGTGGCCTTTCGTCAGTGGAGAGGTCTGTTCACCGGATTTTTTATAGATTCGATGGCTGCTGTGCTTATCAACAGACTGCTCGGCAGTGTACTGAATCAATATGTAGGGATCCTTTCGTGGGTGGGAGCTGCCTATATTTTGTGGCTGGCATGGCATATGCTCAGGTCTTCCTCAGGTGAAGCGGAAAATGATGTGACTTACCCTTGTTTCCGAACAGGACTGCTGGTACAGCTCACGAATGTAAAAGTGATCATATTCTGTATCACGGCATTGTCGTCCTTTGTTCTGCCCTACACGGATTCATGGCTTGTACTGTTTCTGACAGGTGCCTTCCTGCCTTTTACCGGTCCTTTTCTGAACCTGGTCTGGCTGTTTGCAGGAGCCTCCCTGCAAAAACTGTTTGCAGGCCATCGCCGGGCTGTGGATACTGTGATGGCGATATCTCTGGCTCTGTGTGCATGCAGTCTTGTATGGCATTAAAAACAAAATATATTGAAACACTTCTCTAAATATTGGGTATAACTGGACTTAATATCTTTATTCTGTTAAAATAATATATGGTTTTGAGCCTGAAGGAAGAAAAACCGGTACAGGCGAAGTATATCACAATATAGGTGAAGGAGATATCATATAAATGGACAAGATCGCAGTCTTAATTCCATGCTATAATGAGGAGAAAACCATAGCAAAGGTAGTTGCAGATGCTAAGGCTGCACTTCCGGAGGCAGTGATTTATGTATACGACAACAATTCCACGGACCGCACCGCAGAGCTCGCGAAGGCTGCAGGAGCGGTGATCCGCCATGAGTACATGCAGGGAAAAGGAAATGTGATCCGCAGGATGTTCCGGGAGATTGAGGCAAGATGCTATATCATGGTGGATGGTGATGACACCTATCCCATGGAATTTGCACCGGAAATGGTGGACAAGGTGTTAAACCACAATGCAGATATGGTGGTGGGTGACAGACTTTCCTCCACTTATTTTTCCGAGAATAAGCGTCCTTTCCACAACATGGGAAATTCCCTGGTGCGCTCCAGCATTAACCGTCTCTTCGGTTGTGATGTAAAAGATATTATGACAGGCTTTCGCGCTTTCAGCTATGGCTTTGTAAAAACCTTTCCCGTTCTTTCCAAGGGATTTGAGATTGAGACGGAGATGACCATTCACGCGGTGTACAATCATATGCAGATTGACAACGTAGTCGTGGAATACAGAGACAGACCGGAAGGAAGTGTCTCTAAATTGAATACTTATTCGGACGGCTTTCGTGTGCTTGGCACTATCTTCCGGCTTTACAGGGATTATAAGCCTTTTGGCTTTTTCAGTCTCTTTGCCCTTTTGCTGGCAGTGATTTCTGTTTTGTTTTTTATTCCGGTATTGCTCGAATATATTGCAACAGGGCTGGTGTTAAAATTTCCTACCCTGATTGTATGCGGCTTTGTGATGCTGGCAGCCATTCAATCTTTCTTTGCGGGACTGATGCTTTCCAATATGGCACAGAAGAACAGAAGAGATTTTGAATATCGTTATACCCTTGTTTGTGAAAAAGAGAGAAGACAGCGGGAGGAAGAGTAAGCTTTGAAAAAATTAGCTCAGAGATGGTATGTGTTTGCTGCGGCAGGATTTATCCTGTTCGCAGCACTTGTATTTTGTATTTTCGGAGAGGGCAGCATTATTTCGGTACATGATAATCTGGATCTGTTTGTTGCCCAGTTTCAAATGTTGAAAAATACGGACTCTTTTTTTGCACACGGAGTGGATGTGCCTTTTCTCGGTGGGATCAGCAGGGATAATCTTCCGTCGGAATTTTCTCTTTATACGATACTTTATATGATCCTGCCCTCCTACTGGGCTTATATAACTGGATATCTTCTGAAGATCATTATCGTTATTTTTTCGGCAGTACTTCTTGCCAGGGATTTTTGTGGGGAGAAGTATGAAAAATATAAGCCCGTTGTGTATATGACCGGACTTGCCTATGGCGTTCTTAATGTTTTTCCGGCTTTCGGTATTCCCTTTGCATCGATCCCCCTCGCGGTGTATCTGGTAAGGAAGATTTATAAGACGCCATCTCCCAAATGGTATGCAGCACTATTTGTGTACCCCTTTGTTTCTTATTTTTCCTATTTCGGATTATTTATCCTGGCCTATATGGCAGTTTCTCTGATCTGGCTGTGGATCAGGGACAGAAAATTCCCATTGAGAATTCTGACAGCCATACTTGTATTGTCTTTAGGGTGTGTTGTCTTTGAACACAGGTTGTTTGATGTAATGCTCTTCGGAGAGGAGGAAACCATTCGTTCCACCATGGAGGCGGGGAGCTTCGGGTTTGCAGAGATTGTAAGAACAATTCTGGAAGGCTTTACAAAAGGTATGTTCCATGCGGAAAGTGTCCACACTTATCTGGTGATGCCGGTCTGCCTTCTCTATTTCCTGTATCTGAACATTGGTTATATCAGAAATAATAGCGGAAAAGCAATTTTTCATGATACCTTCAACCTGCTTATGCTGGTTCTTTTGTTCAACAGTGTAATATACGGTGTTTATTACTTTGAACCCTTCCGTAAGCTGGTAGAAACAATCTGTCCTCCTCTGACGGGATGGCAGTTTAACCGGACTATATTTTTCAATCCCTTTGTCTGGTATGCGGCCTTTTTTCTGGTGCTGAAACGAATGTATGATGCGGATAGGAAGCTGTGGAGGTATATAGCAAACGGATTGTCTATTCTTGCCGTGCTTGTGATTGTGCTCTCCGGCACCAGATACAATGATCTGTATCATACCTGTGTGGCAAAGGCGTATGAACTGTTAAAGGGAAAGCAGTCCAATGATTTAAGCTATGAGGAGTTCTATTCCACAGAGCTTTTTGAAAAGGCAAAGGAAGATTTACAGTACAGCGGCCAATGGTCGGCAGCATACGGTTTCCATCCTGCTATTCTGGAATATAATGATATTGCTACGGTGGACGGGTATCTTGGTTTTTATGAACAGTACTATAAAGAAGATTTTCGTAAGGTGATTGCACCTGCCCTTGAGAGAGTTCACGAGTCAAGGGAGTATTTTGACTCATGGGGTGCCAGAGCATATCTTTATTCCGGTACGGATCTGTCTGTTGTGGCAGCTGTCCGGGACTATCAGGTGACAGATCATGATATTTATATTGACATTGACGCGTTCAAGGCGATCGGTGGAAGATATATTTTCTCACGGATTGAACTTTCCAATGCCGGGGAAGCAGGACTTTCACTAGCCGGCGTTTATACGGATGAGAGTTCTCCCTATACCTTATATGTTTATCAGACAACTTCAAGGTACCAGTCAAAGGAACATTCACAGCTTACCTTTGATGAGATGAAGGAGCTTGCTTACGACGAAAATAAACTTTATCAGGATATTGATGAGATTACGGCATTAGCGGAAGCAGCACTGGAAAGTGAAGAGGCGAAGAAAGAAGAGAAGGTTCTTGCGCTTTATGCGGAAATTGTGGATGAGATCACAAGGGCTCAGACCTGCTATACCCTTGCCGAGATCAGGTATTATCAAAATGTGCTGGATGAAGAGAATGCTGCAAGGCAACAGGAGCTTCTTGAGGATGTCATGGATATGCAGGATAAAGCTTACAGCGCACTTGCAAAGATATGCAAATCTCCTTATAAGGATACAATGGAGACCGTGCTGGAAGCTTCCGTAGTGCAAAGCCTCGCGGAATATAAGGAAATGACAGAGGAAGAGAAAGAATTTTATCTGAAGGAAAACAGTCTCACGCAGGAATATGAGCAGGCTGCCCAGGAAGACTATTATTTTACATATGATGGAGAAGAATGGAGCTTTGCACGTTTCATGGAGGAATACGACCGGCTTGATCAGGATGATTACATAGAGATTTATCAGGGATTATATCGGGAAAAGAACAGCATCCTGGGAGAAATTTATCTGGAGCTTGTACAGCTTCGCAACGAAAGTGCAAAGCTGGAAGGGTACGATAATTATGCGGAATATGCTTACGATGCCCTTTATGTGAGAGACTATTCTCTCAAAGACGTGGAAGGGTTGTTTCAGGAGATAAAGAAGAGCGTGGTTCCGGCATTGTATGATGCTCAGGAGATTTATTACTCCACAGACTTTTCGGCACTTTATGATCTGCCGGAGACCACGGCAGAGGAGAGACTTAAAAAGGTGAGTCTTTATCTTGAACAGATAGATCCGGAACTTATGAAATGCTATGACTATATGAAGCAATATGAGCTGTATGATATGGATCCGGGAGAGGGAAAGGCAGACACCGGATTTACAGTCACGCTTCCTTACTATAATGACGTTTTTATTTTTGATTCACCCTATGGAAATTATTACGATTATACTACAGCTATTCACGAATTCGGTCATTATAATTATATGTTCCACGATACGGAGGATATTCTGACGCAGCAGAGCAATATTGATCTCAATGAGATCCATTCACAGGGGCTTGAAATGCTTTACTATGATTATGCAGATGAGCTCCTTGATGGGGAAGCAGGAGACTTGTTCCAATTTATGGAAGTGTATCAGATGGCAGACAATACAGTGGAGGCGTCACTGGTCTCCGAATTTGAAATTCAGGTTTATAACAATCCGGGGATGACCCTTGAAGATATGAATAAACTATATCATAATCTCTCGGCTAAGTATGGAATATATTATAACGAAAATATTTCGGAGGCTTACTCCTGGGTGGATATATCCCATATTTTCAATTCACCCTGTTATTATATTGGATATGCCACATCTGCTTTCTCCAGTCTTGATCTTTTGACACTTTCGGAAGAAAACCGTCATGAGGCTGTAGAAAAGTATATGGAACTTACCACACTTCCTACTTATGTACCCTATTGTGCAGCGGTGGAGTATGTGGGGCTAAGAGATATTTTTGAGAAGGGAACAGCAAAGGAAATCATACAGGAAACAGTGAATATTCTGGAAGCATCTGCAGAAAACTGAGATAGAAGACATATGACACAAGATACACAATAAAAGCAGGAGACATTTAAGCTGTCTCCTGCTTTTTAATCTCAGTCAGAATTACAGTTCTCCTTTTTTGTATCTTGAGACGATTTTCTGAATACGTTCATTAGGATTTAAGAGATCACTGATAGAGGCATCATGGTTTAAGGTATCGATCAGGTAGGCGATGTACTTACTCATGTCGCAGTTGATATACCATTCCCTGCCGAGAAGTTCGGGAGTCTGATAGATCAGATTGGTGGTAAGAACTCTGTCGATCACACCGCTCTCATAAGCCTTATCAAAACGTTCCAGACCGTTGGTAAATAAACCGAAGGAAGCACAGATAAAGATTTTTCTGGCTTTACGCTCTTTCAGAGCAGTGGCAACCTCGATCACACTTTCGCCGGAGGAGATCATGTCGTCGATAATGATCATGTCTTTGCCTTCCACGGAGGAGCCAAGGAATTCGTGAGCAACGATGGGGTTGCGCCCGTCAACCACTCTGGTGTAATCACGTCTTTTATAGAACATACCCATATCGAGGCCAAGCACGTTTGCCATATAGATAGCACGGCTCATACCGCCTTCATCAGGGCTAATCACCATCATGTGATTGGAATCGAGCTGCAGATCCTTTACATTTTTCAGAAGACCTTTGATAAACTGATAGGTGGGTTGTACCGTTTCAAAGCCATGTAAGGGAATTGCGTTCTGAACCCTGGGGTCGTGGGCATCAAAGGTAATGATGTTATCCACACCCATACGAACCATCTCCTGAAGGGCGAGTGCGCAGTCAAGAGATTCTCTGGCAGTTCTCTTATGCTGTCTGCTTTCGTAGAGGAAAGGCATAATAACAGTGATTCTGCGGGCCTTGCCGCCTACTGCCGCAATAATTCTTTTTAGGTCCTGATAATGGTCATCCGGGGACATATGATTTTCGTGTCCGCAGAGGGAATAGGTTAAGCTGTAATTTGCCACATCTACAAGAAGGTAGAGATCTGTTCCGCGGACGGATTCCAGAATCATACCTTTTGCTTCGCCCGATCCGAATCTGGGCACCTTTGCTTTTAAAATATAGGAATCTCGCTGATAGCCTGCAAAAGCAAGACTGTTCTTATGCTCGCTTTCTCTGACGGTCCTCCATTTCACCAGATAGTCATCGACTTTTTCACCGAGGGCCTTACAGCCTTCTAGAGGGATAATACCGAGAGAACCTACGGGTATTGTCTCCAAATTTCTTGTTTCTTCACGCTGAGCCATGAGATACCTCACTTTCTGTTCTGCTGTCTTTTTTTGAACATCCGGATATCGGGTCCGGTTATTTTGCATATTTCATAATTGCTGGTAATTCTGGAAAAGATCCGGTCGGAATAACGGTTCCTGAAATCTTCCAGAGAAAGATTGGTGGAAATAATGGTAGCCTTCTGACGAAGATGCCTGTCATTGATGAGAGAAAACAATTCGGAACTTACAAGGTTGTTGGTATACTCCGTTCCAAGATCATCAATGATCAGCAAATCGCACTGAAATAAATCCTCATATTCTTTATGAAGTTCATCCGCATTTTTATAATCAAACTTAAATTTGGATAACGTATCAAAGAGTCCGGCGGCACTGAAATAAATGACAGAATGTCCATTTTCAATGAGCTCCTTTGCCACACAGCCGGAAAGAAAGGATTTACCTGTACCCACTGTACCATAAAAGAATAAATTATGGTAGTCCGAATTGAAATTATTGATAAAATTTTTGCAGGTCAGGACAGTATTTTTAAAGCGGGTCAGATCCTCACCCTGATAATAATCGTAGGAAAGAGTAGTGAAATTTTCGCTTTCAAGCATTTCACGGATTCCGGATTGCTGATAGAGAAGTGTAATTTCCGCCTGCTTAAAGCAATGGCATTTGACACCTTCGCAGTAGCCTGTATCCTTACAATCGGGACAATCGTAAACCGGTTCCAGGTAATTTTCCGGAAGCCCGAATTTCAGAAGAAGCTTTCTCTTTTTGTCAGAGAGTTCACGAATGGTCTGTTTCAGTGTGACAAGAGCATTCTCGTCTCCTTCAAGAAGTCTTCTGCCCTGCGCTACAGAAACAGAAGAAACAGTCTCATCAAGCTCCTGATAACCGGCCACATGGGAATAAACATAAGCAGTACGCTCTTCAAGCAGTTTCCGGTTTCTGTTCTGCTTTGCCTCAAAGCCTTTTATAATGGTATCATACTGGGAATTTGTGAGTGCCACGGTATTCTCCTTTAGTTGCTTAAAATTTCTTTTTCAAGAGCATCAAAATCATAGTCGGTCTGCATAAACTGGTTAAACTGTGAGGCTCCGGTTGCTGACTTCTTTGAACGCTTTCTGGAATGGGCCTCATCAATTGCCTTAATATCAGCCTTGTGATGTACATTTTCTTTATACCAGCTCCTTAAAATACTGTCAGCATATTCAAAACGGTGCTTATCAGTTGCAAGAACAGTACGCTCACAGGCTTCCATGATGATATCGGAAGTAAAACCGTATTCCTTGATCCATTTGATGGCGTAATCGGCCTCCGCTTTTGTGGGAGCGGAAGATTTACCGAGAGCTTTCATAATATCATAAACAGCCTTATCATATTTGCGGGCATATTTGGCAGCCTGCTTTGGCGTGGTGATGCCTTCCTCTGCCCAGCTGATAGCTACCTTCTCTATGTATCTGAAGTCTTTTTTGCCTTTATCCACGCAGTGCTGAATCAGATAGTCGATAAGATCACTGGAAAATCCCAGCTTGTCAGAGAAGAACAGGATTGTTCTGATTTCATTTGCACTTAACGGTCTTCCGATGTACTGTTCCGCTACAAAAAGAATCTGGGAAGTCTCTTCATTATTTTTAAATTCGCGCAGCTTGTCCAGACTGTAAGAAGGTTTCTCATAGGCAGAAGACCTGTCCTCTTCCGGAGTATGAGCTTCTTCTTTGGAAGGAGCTGCTGCTCTGGAAGGAAGGGGAACAACAGTTGTAAGGGGGACAATATCTGCACATGGTTTGCTGTCAACATTGATAAGACGGATGCCGGATATGTTTTTGGCATCATCGTATTCTAAAGAAAGAAGATGGTTCTTTTCCCAATATTTGAGCGCACGCATAACATCCTTTTCCGTATGGTTAAATTTATCCGCGATATCAGAAATGCTGGTAGCCATGTGGGCACTCATCATTCTGAGGAGATAAAGATATATTTTGAGCTGGGCATCATTGGCATCCTTCATGTATTCATCAATAAATAAATTGGATACAATGGTGGTATCAGCATAATTATCCTGATAAATCGTAAAACGACTCACTTTTTCTACCTACTCTCTGCTGTTTACATTTTCTTCAAAGCAAAATGAATTATAGCACAAGAGCATAAAATTGCAAATAGCAATTTTGCCGAAAAACCCAGTGTTTTCAAGGGATTTCGGCAATTGTGGATGATGTGGATAATGTGGATAGAAAAGCTCTTAAAAGTGAAAAGCAATGTAAAAAACAGGTAAAATTAATAACTTTGGTGAAAAGATAATATCCACATAATAAAAGTTTGATTTCCGCTTTTAAAATGTGGATAATGTGGATAAAAATTATTTTAAGAGATTTTCGCCGACTTTTACAACATCTCCGGCACCCATAGTTATCAACAAGTCACCGGGTGTGCAATTTTCCAAAATAAATTTTTCAATTGCCTCATAATCGGGAAAATAAAAACAGCTTTTTCCGAGAGCTTCTATTTCTTTTTGAAGGGTTGCTGAACTGATCCCCAGATCATCGGTTTCTCTTGCAGGATATATCTTGGCCAGTATCACTTTATCTGCAAGGGAGAGTGCCCTGGCAAACTCTTTCATAAATGCTTTGGTGCGTGTATAGGTATGGGGCTGGAACAGGCACCAGAGTGTTTTGTGGGGATAATTTACCGCAGCTTTTAAAGTTGCAGTAATTTCTGTAGGGTGGTGTGCATAATCATCTATTATAGTAATTCCATTTACAGTTCCTTTATATTCAAAACGACGGTCAGTTCCCTTAAATTCTGAAAGCGCCTTTTGGATTACAGATGTTTCAATGGAAAGGAGCTCTGAGAGGGCAATAGCGGCGAGTGCATTATAGATATTGTGTTCACCGGGTACACCCAGCGTATAGACGGAAGCCTTGTGTCCTTTTTTTATTAATGTAAAGGTGGCACACCCTTTCTCATTGTAGGAGATGTCCGCTGCACTGTAGTCAAAGCAGGAGGAATTGCCGAAGGTAATGATGGGACAGGCAATCTGCTCTGTGATGGATTCGATGCACGGAATATTGCCGTTTATGATCAGGGCTCCGTCCTTGGGAAGAAGCAGGGCAAACTGATGGAAAGAATTCCGGATATCATCAATGTCCTTGAAAAAATCCAGATGGTCTTCCTCCACATTGAGAATCAGTCCTATCTTGGGATAAAAGCTGAGAAAGCTGTTGGTATATTCGCAGGCTTCGGTGACAAAATAGCCGGAATGTCCAACCCGGATATTGCCGTTTATGGTTTTTAAGATTCCGCCAATGGAAAGTGTGGGATCGGTATCGGCAGCAAGCAGAATTTCGGAGACCATAGAGGTAGTGGTAGTCTTTCCGTGGGTTCCGCTGATGGCAATGGGAGTTTTATAATTTCTCATCATCTGGCCCAGGAGCTGTGCTCTTGTGAGGATGGGAATATGAAGATCCTGTGCGGCCACATATTCCGGATTATCTGCGTGAATAGCGCTGGTATAGACCATCAGGTCAATATCGGCGGTGAGATTATCATATTTTTGGCCGTAATAGACAGTTGCGCCTTTGGAGGAAAGCAGCTGCGTCAAAGGAGTCGGCTTTACGTCGGAACCGGAAACGGTAAATCCTTTTTCCAGAAGAACTTCCGCAAGTCCGCTCATACTGATACCGCCGATACCAATAAAATATATATGAATGGGGTGGTCAAAATTGATCTGATACATGGTAATAGCCTCCGATAACTAAATAGTATATTCATTTTTACAAATATCATTATAATGAATATGTAAGAAAAAACAAATGGCATTTTGAACAAAATGTATGGATGAGAATGCTCACGGCATACAAAATGTTGTAAATCAAACAAAAAACTATCTTTTAAAACGGAAAAAATATTGTAAAATATTTACATAAAAATAGCAAAATACAGTAATTTTTTTGTAAAAAATATTCACATTCAGGTGAATATATGGTATACTATTCGTAAATTTAATAATTGCTACATATATCGGTAGACCGATTATTAAATGATGGCTTTATTGCAAAAAAATTACTGGTAAGAGGTGATGACATGATTAAGAAAGAAATGATTGCCATGTTATTAGCTGGTGGTCAGGGAAGCAGATTGGGCGTTCTTACTTCAAAAGTAGCCAAGCCCGCGGTATCTTTTGGAGGAAAATACCGGATCATTGATTTCCCGCTGAGCAACTGCATTAATTCGGGTGTTGATACGGTAGGTGTGTTGACACAGTACCAGCCCTTAAGACTGAATACACATATCGGTATCGGTATTCCGTGGGATCTGGACAGAAACATCGGAGGTGTGAGTGTACTTCCGCCATATGAAAAGGTTACCAACAGTGAATGGTATACAGGAACTGCGAATGCCATATACCAGAATATTGATTATATGGAAAGCTTTAATCCCGAATATATTCTGATTTTGTCAGGTGACCATATTTATAAAATGGATTATGAGGTTATGCTTGATTTCCATAAGGAAAAGGGAGCAGAATGTACCATTGCCGTTATGCCGGTTCCCATGGAGGAGGCAAAGCGTTTTGGTATCATGATTACGGATGAAGACAGAAAGATCACCGATTTTGAGGAAAAACCGGCAAATCCCAGAAGCAATCTTGCGTCTATGGGTATTTATATTTTTAATTGGAAGACATTGAAAGAGGCATTGCTTGCCAATGCAGAACAGCCCGGTCTCGACTTCGGTAAACACATTATTCCATACTGCCATGGCAAGGGAGCACCTTTATATGCGTTTGAATTTAACGGATACTGGAAGGATGTGGGAACGCTGAATTCCTATTGGCAGGCCAATATGGAACTGATCGATATTGTACCCGAATTCAATCTGTATGAGGAATATTGGAAGATTTACACAAAGAGTGAAATCCTTCCTCCTCAGTACATAGCAGATAACAGTGTGGTGGAGAGAAGCATTATCGGTGAAGGAAGCGATATTTACGGCAAAGTGTATAATTCCGTGATAGGCTGTGGCGTTACCATCGGAAAAGATACCGTTGTTCGTGACTCCATTATCATGAACGGCACCGTGATCGGTGACGGCTGTGAATTGAATAAGGCTATTATTGCAGAGAATGTAATAGTAGGCAATCAGGTAAAGCTGGGTATCGGTGCTGAGGCTCCTAATGAAACAGATCCTCATATTTACAATAACGGCATTGTCACCATCGGCGAAAAGAGTATCATACCTGATGGTGTGACGGTTGGTAAAAATACATGCGTGTTTGGTGTTACTACGGCTGAAGATTTCCCGGATAACTGCCTCGCAAGCGGTAAAACATTAATTAAGGCAGGTGATGAAAAGTGAGAGCAATCGGTATTATTTTAGCAGGTGGAAGCAGCTACAGGATGAAAGAGCTTTCCACAAAAAGAGCAGTGTGCGCCATGCCCATTGCAGGCAGCTACAGAAGTATTGATTTTGCACTGAGTAATATGACAAACTCCCACATTCAGAAGGTAGCAGTCCTGACTCAGTACAATGCAAGAAGTCTGAATGAACACTTAAGTTCATCCAAATGGTGGGACTTTGGACGGAAGCAGGGAGGCTTGTATGTACTCACACCTTCCGTTACGGCGGAAAGCAATTCCTGGTACAGGGGAACTGCCGATGCCATTGCACAGAATCTTGCTTTCCTTAAGAACAGTCATGAGCCTTATGTGGTTATCGCATCAGGAGACTGTGTTTACAAGCTGGATTACAATAAAGTTCTGGAATACCACATTGCAAAGAAAGCAGATATTACTGTTGTCTGCAAGGACATGGGACCGAATATCAATGTGGACCGTTTCGGTACAATCAAGATGAATGAAGAGAGCCGGATCGAAGAGTTTGAAGAGAAGCCGGTAGTGGCAAAGTCAAATACCGTTTCCTGCGGTATCTATGTGGTAAGAAGACGACAGCTGATTGAAATGATTGAGAAGTGCGCTGAAGAAGAGCGATATGATTTTGTAAAGGATATTCTGATCCGCTACAAGAACATGAAGAGAATTTATGGTTATAAGCTTCAGGAATACTGGAGTAATATTGCGACTGTCAACGACTATTTCAATACGAATATGGACTTCCTGAAAGCGGAAACCAGAGATTACTTCTTCAAGCAGTATCCTGATATCTACTCTAAGGTTGATGATCTGCCTCCGGCCAAGTACAATGTTGGATCCAAGATCAAAAACAGTTTGATCTCCAGCGGCTGTATTGTAAATGGTACAGTGGAAGATTCTGTTGTATTTAAGAAAGCATATATTGGAAATAACTGTTATATCAAGAATTCCATTATTTTGAATGATGTTTATATTGGTGACAATACTCATATTGAAAACTGTATTGTGGAGAGCCATGGTACCATCAGGGCGAACTCATATCATGCGGGAGAAAACGGAAATATTAAGATTGTCATTGAGAGAAATGACAGATTTGTTATTTAGAGAAGGAGAAGCAGCTACAGGGATTATAGTATACTAAACTAGGGGGACGGATTGAAATGCAGATTACAGATGTACGAGTAAGAAAGATTACGAAGGAAGGAAAGATGCGAGCTATTGTTTCCATTACCATTGATGATGAGTTCGTAATCCATGACATTAAAGTGATTGAGGGCGAAAAGGGAATGTTCATAGCAATGCCCAGTAAGAAGGCCACTGATGGTGAGTACAGGGATATTGCCCATCCTATTAATTCCGGTACAAGGGAAAATATCCAAAAAATTATTTTGGAAAAATATGAACAAGCATTGCTGGAGCCGGACATTGAATAAAAGCGGTGAAAGTATGCTAATAAAGCCTAAACCAGTAAGAAAAACAGAGGTGCAAAAGCACCTCTGTTTTTCTGCACATCGAGGTCAGATATTTTCTCAAAACCTTCTTTTGACAACCGTTTCATTTCATTATAATATAGAGTAGCAAATTGAACAAAATAGTGAGACAGGAGTAAAAAATGTATATCATTGCAGGATTGGGCAATCCGGGAAAACAATATGAGGAAACAAGACATAATATAGGCTGGCAGGTTATTGATGAACTGGCAGGAAAATATAATATTAGAGTGACGGAGAGTAAATTTAAAGGGCTGATCGGTAAGGGAATGATAGGCGGGGAGAAGGTGGTTCTCGTCAAACCTCTTACCTTTATGAATCTGAGCGGAGAATGCATCCGGGAAGTCACTAATTTTTACAAGATAGATGAAACATCGCAGCTCATTGTTGTGGCTGATGATATCAGTCTGGATGTGGGACAAATCCGGATGCGGAAAAAGGGTAGTGCCGGCGGCCACAATGGTCTTAAAAATATTATTGCCCATTTGGGACATGAGAACTTCATGCGGATTAAAATGGGAGTAGGAGATAAACCGGCAGGTTATAATCTGGCGGATTATGTCCTTGGTCATTTCAGCAAGGAAGAAGAAAAGATCCTTGCGGAAAGTAAAAAGACTGCGGTTCTCGCCATAGAGACCATTATGAGTGACGGTATCGATAAAGCAATGAATCTTTATAATACAAAAAAGACCGCAAAAAAAAGTGAAAAAGAGGCAGAGAGCTCTGCCGATAACGGTTAAGGAGATACAGATTATGAGGGCACTGACGGCGCCGCTTCATGAACTTTTAGAATTTGAAGAGGTAAGATCACTTCTGAAAAAGCCGGGAAAGGCGGCAGCACTTACCGGATGTGTGGAGTCTCAGAAGCTTCATATGGTATATGGGCTTAGCGATGGGTTTAAAGAGAGACTCATCGTTACTTTCAGTGACCTCAGAGTGAAGGAAATCCAGGAGGATTACCGATTTTATGACAGAAATGTCACCTGCTATCCGGCGAGAGATCTTATTTTTTATCAGGCTGATATTCATGGAAATGAGTTGACGAAGGAGAGACTGAAGTGTCTTCGCCGGATGGCGGAGGGAAAGCCTTTTACGGTAGTGACAACTTTCAGCAGCCTTATGTCACAGCAGATTCCTCTTTCTGTCTGGAAAGAAAATGTTATTTCCATTAACGGACAGACGACAGTAGATGAAAGTGAATTATCACGCAAGCTTGTGAAGCTTGGCTATGAGAAAACCTATCAGGTAGAGGCTCCGGGACAGTTCAGCATTCGGGGCGGTATTGTGGATATTTTTGATCTGACGGAGGAAAATCCTTATCGTATAGAACTTTGGGGAGACGAAGTGGAATCCATCAGGAGCTTTGATATCTTAAGTCAGCGCTCTATTGAGAAGCTTTCCAGTATCAGTATATATCCGGCATGCGAAATGACCCTGTCTGAGGAACAATTGAAAAAGGGTATGGAAAAAATCGAAAAGGAAGGAAAAAGCTTTGCACAAAAGCTGCGAGAGGATTTCCATACCGAAGAAGCACACCGGGTAGAGACTCAGATAAAAGAATTAAAAGAAGAAGTTTTTGAGTTTAAAAATTTAGTCAATCTGGACAGTTATGTACATTATTTTTATGAGGAAACAGTTTCGTTTTTGGAACTTTTTGACAAGGACAGAACCTGTGTATTTATTGATGAACCTGCCAGAGTGAAGGAGCATGCGGATGCGGTGGAACTGGAATTCAGGGAAAGCATGATGCACCGCCTTGAAAAGGGATACATTCTTCCCGGACAGACAGATCTTTTGTATTCTCTTTCCGAAATTACTGCCAAGCTGTCAAATTACAGAACGGTAACGCTTTCTGCCCTTGATCTGAAAACATCCCTGATCAAGGCAGATAGGAAAGCTGATATCTCAGCCAAGAGTATTTCCTCTTATAACAATAGCTTTGAGGCGCTGCTTCAGGATCTGAAAAGGTATAAGAAGAACGGTTTCAGAGTGTTGCTTCTTTCGGGTTCAAGGACTCGTGCTGCAAGACTGGCCAGGGATCTCAGTGAAAATGATCTGGCTGCTTTTTATACGGAAAACCCCGATAGGGAAATAAAGCCGGGGGAGATCATGACCTTTTACGGGAGAGTAGTGAAAGGTTTTGAATATCCGCTGCTGAAATTTGCGGTGATTTCCGAAAGCGATATTTTCGGAGCAGAAAAGAAAAAAAAGAAAAAGAAAAAACAATACGAAGGAAGAAAAATCAATGACTTTTCGGAACTGCAGATCGGAGATTATGTGGTTCATGAAAATCACGGACTGGGAATTTATAAGGGTATTGAAAAGGTTGAGGTAGACAAAGTAGTCAAAGATTATATCAAGATTGAGTACCGCGATGGCGGCAATCTTTATGTCCTGGCAACCGGTCTTGATGTGATACAGAAGTATGCTTCCGCTGACGCAAGGAAGCCAAAGTTGAACAAACTGGGAACCCAGGAGTGGACAAAGACTAAGAATAAGGCAAAGGAAGCTGCCTGTGAAGTGGCCAGGGATCTGGTAGAACTTTACGCTGTCAGGCAACAGTCGGAAGGATATGCTTTCGGAAAAGATACAGTATGGCAGAGAGAATTTGAGGAGATGTTTCCCTATGAGGAAACAGAAGACCAGCTGGCAGCCATTGAAGCCACAAAAGCGGATATGGAAAGTAACAAGATCATGGATCGTCTGATCTGTGGAGATGTAGGCTATGGAAAGACTGAAATTGCAATCCGCGCTGCTTTTAAAGCGGTACAGGAGGGGAAACAGGTGGTGTATCTGGTGCCCACTACAATTCTGGCACAGCAGCACTACAACACATTTGTACAGAGAATGAAGGATTTCCCGGTCAGAGTGGATCTGCTGTCGAGATTCAGGAGCAGCTCCCAACAGAAAAAGACAGTGGAAGATTTGAAAAAAGGATTAGTGGATATCGTGATTGGTACTCACAGGGTCCTGTCTTCTGATGTTACCTTCAAAGATCTGGGGCTTTTGATCGTTGATGAGGAACAACGTTTTGGCGTGGCGCATAAGGAAAAGATTAAGAAGATGAAGGAACAGGTGGATGTGCTTACACTGACGGCAACGCCTATTCCCAGAACTTTACACATGAGCCTGATTGGAATCCGGGATATGAGTGTTCTTGAGGAAGCGCCCGGTGACAGGCTGCCCATCCAGACTTATGTCCTTGAATATAATGAAGAGATGGTGAGGGAGGCTATTGTCAGAGAACTTTCCAGAAACGGTCAGGTGTATTATGTATACAACCGTGTCAATAATATTGCGGATGTTTCATCCAGGATTCAGAGTCTGGTGCCGGAGGCTAATGTTGCATTTGCTCATGGACAGATGCAGGAACGCGAACTGGAAAAGATCATGTACAACTTTATCAACGGAGAAATCGATGTGCTTGTTTCCACTACCATTATTGAGACGGGGCTTGATATATCCAATGTGAACACCATGATCATTCACGATTCGGATAACATGGGGCTTTCCCAGCTTTATCAGCTTCGAGGTCGTGTGGGAAGAAGTAACAGAACAGCATATGCCTTTCTGATGTATAAGAGGGATAAGGTTCTGAAAGAAGTGGCAGAAAAGAGACTGGCGGCCATTAAGGAGTTTACGGAGCTGGGAAGCGGATTTAAAATTGCTATGCGTGACCTGGAGATCAGAGGTGCCGGCAATCTTCTCGGTGTGCGGCAGCATGGACATATGCAGGCCGTAGGCTACGATCTGTACTGCAAGATGCTGAATGAAGCCGTTAAGAGTTTGAAAGGCATCAGCACGAAAGAGGACTTCAATACCACAGTTGATCTTGACGTGGATGCGTTTATACCGCCCACCTATATTGTGAACGAAGTGCAGAAGCTGGATATCTATAAGAGGATAGCAGGACTTGAAAATCAGACGGAATGCGAAGATATGAAGGAAGAGCTTTTAGACCGTTTTGGGGAAACTCCTTTGCCGGTTATCAATCTGTTCCGTATTTCCATGATCAGGGTAAAGGCGCATCAGCTATATATTACTGATGTAAAAGGGAAAAACGGAGAACTCTCTTTTATTCTTAAGAAGGATGCGGATATTCATGCGGAGAGAATTCCCGAACTGCTAAAAAAGAGGGAAAAACTTACTTTTAACTATAAACAGGTGCAGTTCATGCACCGCTATCGGCGATGCGGTGTAGCAGAGAAAGACGGTCAGAGACTTCTTTCCCTTGCAGAAGAACTATTAAAGGAAATGCAGGAAGTTTTGCTTTAAAAATAACAGAGTATGAAAAAATCCGGAAGCTCATATGCTTCCGGATTTTTTTGCCCTGATGCAGAGTAAAAACAGAGAGTTTTACATAAAAATTACAAACATCTTACCTGAACATGATATTTTCGGAGGTAACAGAATGCTATTATGTCATTGCAAAGATGAAAAGAGGTAATTTGCGGACTACCGTATTTTCATCTAAAGATATGATAGAAAATGAGGAGAAATGAAAAGATGAAAATGAAGAAAATTCTTGCACTTACATGTGCAGCAGCAATGACATTCAGTTTAATGGCCTGCGGCGGATCCACAAAGGAAACAGCAGCTACAGAGACAACAGAAAACACAGATACCGCAGCAGAAGCAGCGGAAGAGACAGAGGCACCTGCAGAAGAGGCACCTGCAGAAGAAGCACCTGCACAGGAAGAGGCAAACGCTGACCTTAGCGGTTCAATTTCCATGGCAGGAAGTACATCTATGGAAAAGCTTGCCAATGCGGTTGCAGAAAGCTTTATGGCAAAATACCCCGGTGTTACAGTAACAGCAGAATTTACAGGATCTTCCGCAGGTATTGAAGCTGTAACAGCAGGCAGTGTTGATATCGGTAATTCATCAAGAGCATTGAAGGATGAAGAGAAGGCTGCAGGCGTTGTAGAGAACATAGTGGCAATCGATGGTATTGCGGTAGTTGTTGATCCTGCAAATACAGTTAAAGATTTGACCAAGGATCAGTTAATCAGCATTTATAAAGGTGAGATTAAGAACTGGAGCGAGCTTGGCGGAGAGGACGCACCTATCGTAGTAGTGGGACGTGAGGCAGGTTCCGGTACAAGAGGAGCCTTTGAGGAGCTTCTTAAGATTGAAGATGCATGCGCATATGCGAGCGAGCTTGACAGTACAGGTGCTGTGATCGCTAAGGTTGCATCCACACCCGGCGCTATCGGATATGTCTCTCTCGACGCAATTGATGATTCTGTTGTGGCTGTATCACTGGAAGGCGTGGAAGCAACGCCAGAGAATATTAAAGCAGGCAACTACTTCTTAAGCAGACCTTTTGTAATGGCAACTAAAGGCGAGATTTCAGAGCAGAGCGAAGCAGTTCAGGCACTGTTTGAATACCTTGCATCTGACGAAGGTAAGGAAGTAATAGCAGGCGTTGGTCTGATCAATGTTGACTAATTGACAACTTAGAGAGGTAACGATTTTGGAAAATCAGCAGACTTTTTCAATCATAGGAAACAGAAGAAATAAGTCAGCGGTGGAAAAAGCGGCACAGGGTATTTTTACCCTGTGCGCCTTTATTGCAATATTGGCGGTTGTTTCCATCACGGTTTATATGGTCATTAACGGTACACCGGCGCTTTTTAGTGTGGGTATCAAGGAAATCCTGCTTGGAACAAGCTGGAAGCCTACAGCGGCGGAGCCGTCTTATGGAATTTTGTATGTCATATTAACATCGATCGTGGGAACAACTCTTGCAGTGCTTCTCGGAGTGCCAATTGGACTTTTGACGGCGGTTTTTTTGGCAGAGACGGCGCCAAAAAAACTGGCGGCTGTGGTGAAACCGGCGGTAGAACTGCTTGCAGGTATTCCATCTGTCATTTATGGCTTGCTGGGACTTATGATTTTGAATCCTCTTATGTATAAGCTGGAACTGGCACTTTTTAAAGATTCGGAAACCCATCAGTTCACCGGAGGAGCGAACCTGCTTTCCGCGGTGATTGTTCTCGCCATTATGATTCTGCCTACGGTGATCAACATCAGCGAATCAGCCATCAGGGCGGTCCCCGCTTCCTTAAAATCGGCATCACTGGCTCTCGGCGCTTCTGAAATACAGACCATTTTTAAGGTAATCATTCCGGCTGCAAAGTCCGGCATTATCACGGCAATTGTACTTGGTGTGGGCAGGGCCATCGGTGAAGCTATGGCTATCACACTGGTGTCGGGAAGCTCGGTCAATATGCCTCTGCCTTTCAATTCCGTTCGATTCCTGACAACAGCGATTGTGGCGGAAATGGGATACGCTTCAGGAGTACACAGACAGGTTCTCTTTACCATAGGTCTGGTGCTGTTTGTATTTATTATGATTATCAATATATCCCTTACAGGAATCTTAAAGAAGGGAGATAAAAATCATGAATGACAGTATAATGAACGGCAAAGCCAGAATATCGGATATCATCATTAAAATACTGATCTATATTTCAGCCGGATTTTCGGTGATTCTGCTGATCGGCATTATCGGTTATGTGTTTATAAAAGGAATCGGCAGTGTGAATTTTTCATTCCTTACAACGGTTACCAGCACTTTGAAAAAGACGGTGGGCATTGCAGGAAATATTGTAAATACACTCTACATCATTGTGATCACTCTTCTGATTGCTACACCGGTGGGAATCGGTTCCGCCATTTACCTGAATGAATATGCAAAGCCGGGGAAACTGGTGCGTGCCATTGAATTTACCACGGAGACTTTATCAGGAATCCCTTCCATTATCTTTGGTCTGTTTGGAATGGTGTTTTTTGGAAATGTGATGGGATTCGGATATTCGATTCTGACAGGATCTCTGACCCTGACAATCATGGTGCTCCCGCTGATTACCAGAAACACTCAGGAAGCTCTAAAGACAGTGCCGGACAGCTACAGAAGCGGTGCGCTGGGAATGGGTGCTACTAAATGGTATATGATAAGAACGATTCTGCTTCCATCTGCCATGCCGGGCATCATTACGGGTGTCATTCTTGCAATCGGTCGTATTGTAGGGGAGTCGGCAGCACTTCTGTTTACGGCAGGAAGCGGATATCTTCTGCCGAAATCAGGAATGGGATTTCTCACGAAAATCATGGAGTCGGGAGGAACTCTTACGATTCAATTGTACCTTAGTATGGCAAAGGCAGAGTACTCCACCGCATTCGGAATTGCGGTAGTGCTTCTTATCATTGTACTCTTTATCAATTTTCTTACCAAATATCTGGCAAAGAAATTTGATGTCAGTAAAGTGGATTGAGCAAAAGGATGGAGAAAAACAGGAGTAGAAAATATGAGTGAAAATCAATATAAAATCATTACGGAACACCTGAATCTACATTACGGTGAAAATCATGCATTAAAGGATATCAATATGAAAATATCACCCGGTGCGGTGACTGCATTTATCGGACCTTCCGGCTGCGGAAAATCTACTTTTCTGAAAACACTGAACAGAATGAATGATCTGATCGACTGTGTAAAAATAGACGGCAAGGTATTTCTCGACGGGGAGGATATTTATGATCCCAAGGTAGATACTACTCTGCTCCGTAAGAAAATGGGCATGGTGTTCCAACAGCCCAATCCTTTTCCTATGAGTATTTATGATAATATTGCTTACGGTCCCAGAATTCATGGTATTAAAAACAAAGTAAAGCTTGATGAGATTGTGGAGACATCTCTGCGCGGAGCTGCCATTTTTGACGAGGTAAAGGACCGGCTGAAAAAGTCGGCACTTGGACTTTCGGGTGGTCAGCAGCAGAGACTCTGCATTGCGAGAGCTCTGGCGGTAGAGCCGGAGCTCCTTCTGATGGATGAACCCACATCGGCACTTGACCCTATTTCCACGTTAAAGGTTGAGGAACTGATGGAAGAATTAAAAAAGAAATATACGGTAGTAGTAGTAACACACAATATGCAGCAGGCAGTCAGAGTTTCAGATTATACGGCATTCTTTCTGGTAGGAGAAGTGATTGAATTTGATACTACCGATAATATTTTCTCGAGGCCAAAAGATAAGAGGACAGAAGACTATATTACAGGACGTTTCGGCTGATGCGTCCTACCTGAGGAGGAAAGCGAAAATGTCACCAAGAACAGTGTTTTTTAATGAATTAAGACAGTTAAAAGAAAATGTTACCGGTATGGCACAGCGGGCCACACAGAATTATGAGAGACTCTTTGAGTCATATGAAAAGAAAGATGAGGAAGAACTCAGAAAAATCATTGCGATCGATAAGGAAATCAATAAGAAACAGAGAGAAATTGAATCACAGTGTCTGTTCCTCATCACAAAGCAACAACCTATTGTAAGTGATCTGAGGGTGGTAACGGCCAGCCTTAAGGTTGTTACGGACATTGAGAGAGTGGGTGATCATGTTGCAGATATGGCAGAGCTTTTACTTCGTCTCAATATGAAAGAACTTTCAGGATACTCCGCTCATCTGCTTCCCATGATTGATGCGGCAAAGGAGATGATCCTTACAGCCGTAAGTGCATTTGTGGACAGGGATCAGGAAGCAGCGCAGGAAGTGATCAGGAAGGATGACGAGGTAGATGAACTTTTTAACCAGGTAAAAACAGATGTCATTGAGTCCTTGAAAAAAGAGGCAGGAGATGTGGATGAATTGACAGATATCCTCATGATAGCCAAATATCTGGAAAAGATCGGAGATCACGCCGTAAATATCGGAGAATGGGAAATTTTTCAGGAAACAGGCAATATCAGAGATATGAGATTGCTGTAATAGATAAGCATTTTGTAAAGAAATGAAAATTTTTATACCCAAAAGGTTACAAATAGTGTAAAATGAATACCAAAGTGCGTTTTATACGAAAACCCGGAGGGATGAAATGGACATTTTTTCGCTGTTAACTATGATTGGTGGTCTGGCTCTGTTCCTGTATGGAATGGAAGTACTGGGCGACGGATTAAAAAAGGCATCAGGCGGTAAGCTGGAGCACATTCTTGAAAAACTCACCAGTAATAAACTGATGGCGGTGCTTCTCGGTGCAGGAGTTACGGCTGTCATTCAGTCTTCATCGGCTACCACGGTTATGGTGGTAGGTTTTGTAAATTCCGGAATTATGAAGCTGTCACAGGCTGTTGGAGTCATCCTGGGTGCCAACGTCGGTACTACGGTGACAGCTTGGATTTTAAGTCTTACGGATGTTGGCGGTACAAGCTTCTTCCTGAAGCTTCTGAAACCAACCTCCTTTTCTCCGATTCTGGCGATTATAGGCGTGGCACTCCTCAGTATGGGCAATAAGGAGAAACATAAGAACATCGGAACCATTCTGATCGGATTTGCGGTTTTGATGTTTGGTATGGATACCATGTCGACAGCGGTGGAACCTCTTTCCGAAATGCCGGAGTTTTCCCATATTCTGCTTATGTTTTCCAACCCTGTGCTGGGTATGCTGGTGGGGCTTGTCTTAACGGCGATCATTCAGTCCTCATCGGCCTCCATCGGTATTTTGCAGGCACTTTGCGCTACCGGTGTTGTGAGTTATGCGACGGCCATTCCCATCATAATGGGACAGAATGTAGGTACTTGTGTGACTGCTATGCTCTCAAGTGCAGGTGCCAGTAAGAATGCGAAACGGGCAGCGCTTGTACACTTGTATTACAATATTATTAAAACAGTCGCATTTATGGTTGTATTCTATGCTGTGAATGCTTTTGTGCATTTTGCGTTTTTAAATGAGGCGGCCAGTGCGTTGGGGATTGCCGTGATTCATACGGCTTTTAATGTGGCGGCGGTAGTGATCATGTTCCCTGTTTCTTCAATCCTTGAAAAACTGGCATATCTGACGATACCGGAAACAGAGGAAGAAAAGCAGGAAAGTGTTCATGATAAAAAAGAAATTCAACTGCTCGATCCCCGGTTTTTAAATACACCGGGCTTTGCTCTGGAGCAGTGTAAGAATGTTGCGGTAGACATGGCTGAATATTCAAAGGAAGCTTTGTTCCTCGCCATTCAGATGATTGACAAATATGACAAGCAGGCAGCGGAAAAAGTGATAGAACTGGAGAATGTGGTGGATCACTATGAGGATGAAATCGGCACTTATCTGGTGAAATTAAGCAGTAGGCATCTGACGGAAAAAGACAGCCAGCAGCTTTCGGTGCTTCTCCACAGTATCGGTGATTTTGAAAGAATTTCCGATCATGCTATCAATATTATGGAATCTGCCAGGGAGATGTATGAAAAGGAATTGTCATTCTCAAAGAAAGCACAGGAGGAACTGGCAATTTATACGGGAGCGATCAAAGATATTGTAAGCACTTCCGTACTGGTATTCCAGGAAGAAGACTTGAAGCTTGCGGCAATGATAGAGCCTTTGGAAGAAGTGATTGATGGCTTGAGCGTGGAAGTAAAGAAGCGTCATATGAAGAGGCTGCGCAAAGGCAAGTGTACGATTGAAATGGGATTTATCCTTTCAGATATCACCACTAATTATGAGAGGGTATCTGACCATTGTTCCAATATAGCACTTTCTCTGTTACAATTAAATGAAGAAAACTTTGATACCCACGAGTATCAGGAAACCATATCCAGTAAGGATAACGTGGCTTTTACCTCAGAGGTAGAACATTTAAAAGAGCGTTATCAGCTGCCCTAAGGAAGGAAAAGTATGTCACTGATTTATGTTGTAGAGGATGATAAGAATATCAGGGAGATTGAAGTGATCGCTCTTAAGAATTCGGGCTTTGAGGTAGAGGAGTTCGAAACTGCCGGTGATTTCAACAAAGCGCTGGATCAAAAGGAACCTGACCTTCTTTTGCTCGATATCATGCTTCCCGATGCGGATGGCCTTACGATTGTGAAAAACATTCGACAAAGTAAACGGGGAAGACAGCTTCCCATCATTTTGGTGACGGCAAAGACGACAGAAATCGATAAGGTGAGAGGACTGGATATCGGAGCAGATGATTATCTGACAAAACCCTTTGGAATTATGGAACTGATTTCCAGAGTGAAGGCATTGCTTCGCAGGACAAGCAAGGAGCAGCAGGAGAAAGTGATCACCATTGGACAGATCTGTATGGATGATGAAAAGCACAGAGTAACCGTGAACAGTGCAGGCTGTGAACTGACTTATAAAGAGTATGAACTTCTTAAGCTTCTGATGAATAATGCGGGAATTGTGACTTCAAGGGAAGATATTTTGGAAAAAGTCTGGGGAACTAACTTTGAGGGAGAATCCCGAACTCTTGACATGCATATTAAAACGCTGCGCCAGAAACTGGGGGAAGCCGGAAGTATGATCAGGACAGTACGTAATGTGGGTTACATATTTAATGCATAAAGGATAAATGTAAATGAAAAGAAAAATTAATAAAAGACTTTTCTCAACAGCTACTTTGGCAATATTGGTTACATTATTGCTGACGGTAGCTGTTTGTTATAATTTGCTGAAAAAACAGATTTTGGACGACCTTCGCATATATGCAAAGTCCATGGTATATTATCTGGAAACAGACAGTGACAGAGTGACAGAGGGAGATGATATCAGACAGAAAATGGTTTCCTTTGAGGAGGAACTTGCCGGGGATGATATCAGAATCACGGTGATAGCAGCAGATGGAAGTGCGGTATATGATTCGGCGGTGCCGGCAGAAAAACTGACGAATCATAAAAACAGACCGGAGGTGAAGGATGCTTTTGAGGCTGGAGAAGGAAAAAACATCAGAAAATCCGACACTCTGGACAAAAATACTTACTATTATGCCATACTTCTTGAGAATGGGTGCGTTCTCAGAGTGGCAAAGGACGCAGACAGCATCTATATGCTGATGGAGTATGCTGTGCCTTATCTGCTTGTGATAGTAGTGTGTCTTGTTTTTATCTGTGGTGTACTTGCTCATTATATGGCAGAGGGGATCATGCAGCCGGTAAAGCAGATTGCGGAAAACGCGGAAAATATCGATCAGGTAGAATCCTACGAGGAAATGAAACCCTTTATTGATGCAATCAAAAGACAGCATGATGATGTGCTGGAAAATGCAAAGCTTCGTCAGGAATTTACGGCGAATGTTTCCCATGAACTGAAAACGCCATTGACTGCTATTTCAGGATACTCTGAATTGATTGAAAACGGCATGGTGATCGATGAAGGGGAAATCAGGAGGTTCTGCGGAGAAATCCATAAAAGTGCGGGAAGACTGCTTACCTTGATCAATGATGTGATCCGGTTGTCAGAACTGGATGACTCAGAAAACAGTGAAATACTGGAGCCTATTAATCTGCTTGACAGTGCTAGGGTCTGCGTCGGTATGCTGCAGATCAACGCCGAAAAACACCACGTCACATTAACGGCAGAGGGCGAGAATACTGTTATTATGGCTACCAAACAGATGGTGGAGGAAGTTCTTTACAATCTCTGCGATAATGCCATACGTTATAACAGGGAAAATGGAAGTGTTACCGTTATCGTGGAGGATCGACTGGACACGGCGATTCTTACTGTAAAGGATACAGGAATCGGCATCCCGAGGGAACATCAGGAAAGAATCTTTGAACGTTTTTACCGCGTAGATAAGAGCAGAAGCAAATCTACGGGGGGAACAGGCCTGGGGCTTGCAATTGTAAAGCATATTCTGATAAAATTAGATGCAACAATCTCATTGAGAAGTGAACCGGGTGAGGGGACGGAAATAACGGTATCCTTTCCGGCAGTGAGAGATGCCAAATTCAAATAAGGTGGAGATGATTTTTAAATGAACCAAAAACAGTTAAAACAGCTGGATGCACTGTTTGAAAAGGAGATGCAGGAGGAACGTATAAAAGGTGCCTCCCTGCTTGTGCAACACAAAGGAAAAACGGAATTCAGAAACGTGTACGGGTCTGACAGGGAAGACAGTATTTACAAAGTTTTTTCCATGACAAAGCCGATTACCACAGTGGCTTTCATGATGCTGTATGAGAGAGGACTTGTAGATGTTTTTGATCCGGTATCCAAATATCTTCCCGGATATGAACATATGCAGGTGGCTACCATGCGCGGGCTTGTAGATGCAGATAAGCCGATTACGTTAAAGCATCTGCTCAATATGACATCCGGCCTTGTCTATCCCGGTGATATGTCGGAGCCGGAGAGGATCATGGATGATCTCTATCACGAGCTTCATGAAAAGGCTGTTCAAGGTGCCAACATGTCAAATCTTGATATTATCAATGCGCTGGGAAGTGTACCTCTTTTATTTCAACCCGGAGAAAGATGGCATTATGGGATCTCTGCAGATGTGATTGCCGGAGTGGTGGAGGTTGTGACAGGCGTTCCCTATGGTGAATTTTTGAAAAAAGAAATTTTTGAGCCGCTGGAGATGAAAGATACAGGTTTTTATGTAAAGGAAGAGGAGTACGGAAGACTTGCACAGATGTATTCCAGAATAGATGATAAGGGTCGACTGCGGGAGTCAGATGAAAAAGCATATGCGTGGCTTAACATGTATGCGCCTACGAAGCCGCCTTATATTGAATCCGGCGGAGGCGGACTTTATTCCACTCTGGAAGATTACAGTCATTTTGTACAGATGCTGGCGGCAAAGGGAACCTATCAGGGAAAGAGAATACTCGGCAGAAAGACTGTTGATTATATTTCAAAGAATCAGCTTACGCCGGAGCAGGAAAAAACGATTGATTTTGACAGTATTCTGGGCTATGGATACGGCAATTTTATGCGTGTCATGAAAGACCCTGCGAAAGCAGGCAGCAACGGAAGCGTTGGGGAATACGGTTGGGACGGTCTTCCCGGAACTTATTTCTTTATTGATCCGGAAGAAGAGCTGACTCTGGTTTATATGCAGCAGATTGAGCAGGGTGGGGATCTTGAACTCCGAAGAAAAATGTGCCAGATTATTTACGCTGCACTGGATGATTGATGGTGAGATGCTGATATGGAGATAGGAAAATGGAACTGATTTATGGAACCGGCAATCCGGCCAAGTTGAGTTTCATGAAACGTGCGCTTGAAGGGCTGCCCTGTGAGATCATCGGTCTTACGGAGGCAGCCCTAAAGATGAAAATCGTTTTGTCTGAAATAGAAGAAAGCGGGAAAGATCCTCTGGAGAATGCAAAGATCAAGGCCAGGACCTATTTCAATTTGTTTGGGAAACCTGTATTTTCCTGTGATTCAGGACTATACCTCTGGCATTATGAAACAGGGGAAATGCTGCCGGAAGCACTTCAACCGGGCATTCATGTGCGGGGAAGGGGAGAACGGCGGCTTACTGATGAGGAACTGATACAGCATTATACAGAATTGGTGAAAAAATATGGTACTGTTCTGGCAAGATATAAGAATGGAATTTGCCTCATTTTTGATGAGGAGCATGTTTATGAGGGGACGGGAGAAGAACTTTGGGGAGAACCTTTTCTGCTCACAGATACGCCTCATAAGAAACGGATACCCGGTTTTCCGCTCGACAGCATTTCAATTCAGATCGACAGCGGAAAATATTATTATGATCTGGAGACAGATGCACTGGATGATGTAGCGGCAGGAAAAGGATTCAGGAAATTCTTCGAAAACTGTCTTGGAATATAGATTTTTGCGATGCTTAACAACTTTTCACGATAGTTGCCTTGTCCTATACTTAAAAGAAAACATCGGGCTTTGCCTTGAAGTGTATGGAGTGATAGGAATGGAATGTATTGATGAGAAGAGACTGGAGCAGGTGGTTTCGCAGCTGATGATCGATATGGGTATTCCTGTACATTTACGAGGATATCACTATATGCGCACAGCTGTTATGATGGCAGTAGAGGATATGAAAGTAGTGGGAAGTGTAACTAAACTGCTTTACCCGGAGATTGCAAGGCGTTATAATACTACTAATGGTAAAGTGGAACGCGCTATTCGCAATGCGGTTGAAATCTCATGGGAGCGTGGAAACAGGCGTACCTTTGAGAGAATGTTTGGCTATTGTATGGAAAGTGGACAGGGACGTCCGACAAACAGTGAATATATTGCTGCTATTGCGGATGCTGCATTCGTACATATAAAAGAGGCAGCTTCATAAGGAGAGATACATATGGATAAACCGGCAATTTGCGGAGGAAAACCAATCCGCGGCACAAAAATTTTTTATGGACATCAATATATTGATGATGCAGATATCCAGGCAGTGGTAGAGGTGCTGAAAAGCGATTATCTTACCTGTGGGCCTAAGATTGAAGAATTGGAAAAGAAGCTGTGTGCAGTGACAGGTGCCAAATATGCGGTGGTTTGCAGTAACGGAACCGCAGCTCTTCATATGGCGTGTCAGGCGGCGGGAATAGGAGCCGGTGACGAGATGATCACCACACCCATCACCTTTGCAGCATCTGCCAACTGTGCTCTCTACTGTGGGGCAAAACCGGTATTTGCAGATATCAATGAGGAAACTTACAATATTGATCCGGCTCATGTGGAATCACTTACCACAGAGAAGACGAAGGCTGTGGTAGCAGTGGACTATACCGGACAGTCTGTGGAACTTGACAGATTACTTGCCCATTGCAGAAAACATAATCTGGTATTGATTGAAGACGGAGCGCATGTGATCGGGACCAGCTATAATGGAAAGAAAAACGGTTCCATTGCAGATATGACTACATTAAGCTTTCATCCTGTGAAAACGGTGACAGGCGGTGAGGGCGGAGCAGTTCTCACAAACAGTGAGGAGTATTACCAAAAACTGCTGCTATACAGATCCCACGGGATTACCAAAAATCCTGCAAAGATGGAGCACGAGCCGGATGGTCCCTGGTATTATGAACAGGTAGCCCTCGGTATGAACTACCGAATGACAGATATGCAGGCAGCACTCATTATCAGTCAGCTCGATAAACTGCCTCTATTTATGAAAAGAAGAAAAGAAATTGTCAAGGCATATGATGAAGCGTTTTCAAAACTGCCTCAGTTGTTTGTGCAGAAAGAGATTCCACAGTCAGATACTACAAGACATCTTTATATTTTACGTATCATACCCGAGAAATTAAAGATTGACAGAAAACAGTTTTTTGAAGCACTTGCTGCTGAAAACATCTGCTGTCAGGTACATTATATTCCTGTTTACTATTTTCCCTATTATGAAAAACTGGGATATCAAAAGGGACTCTGTCCGAAGGCGGAAAAACTGTATGAAGAAGAGATCAGTCTGCCGTTATATTATGCGATGACGGATCAGGACGTAGATGATGTGATTCAGGCAGTTACAAAAATTGTGGAATATTTTAAAAGATAAGCCGCAGTACAAAAAAGGAAAGAGCAGGGAATAAAATGAAACTGAGCATCATCGTACCGGTCTATAATATGGCAGCTGACGGAAAACTTCAGTTTTGTCTCAACAGTCTGGTGAATCAGACAATTACTGATTATGAGATCATTGCAGTGGACGATTGCTCCACAGATAATTCATTGGAAATACTGCGCTCTTACGAAAAGAAATTTCCGGAGAAGGTTAGGGTGATTGCTTCTCCTGTCAATAAAAAGCAGGGAGGAGCAAAAAATCTCGGATTGTCTGTGGCTGCAGGAGAGTGGATTGGATTCATCGACAGCGACGACTGGGTGACTGCTGACTTTTATGAACGTCTTTTGAAACGGGCAGAAGAGACGGGCGCAGACATGGTGGGCTGTGATTACCATCTGACGGATGAACACAGTATGAAGATCGGCCAGATTGTTCATAATAACAAACAGTCGCAGACAGGAGAGCTGAGCAAGGAAAAATACCGCTCCCTGATCCTTGACAGTGGCAGTCTTGTAGTAAAGATTTACAGACGCCATATTATTCTGGATTATCCCAATCGCTTTCCCGAGAATATCTTTTATGAGGACAATGCCATCAGCAATTCCTGGATGCTGCGGGCGAAACATTTTGAGTATATTGAAGAGCCTTTGTATTACTATTATCAGCATGATACCTCCACTGTCCACACGATCACAAAAAAGAGATGTGAAGACAGGATGGAAGCAGCCAGAGTAATGCTTAAGGAGGCGAAGGAGTTTTGCTTTTTAGAGGAATATTATCCCGAAATTGAAAGCAGTTTTACCACACTGTTTTATGTCAATACGCTTTTTTCCTATATGGCCGGTGTCAGAAAAAAGGAATATGGGTTCGTGAAGGCCTTGGGGAAGGAAATGAAAGAAACTTTTCCACACTTTCGAGAAAATTCCTATTATGGAGAGAGGGTACATGCGGAAGAGCGAAAGCTGATTGATATGCATATGAAGTCTACACTCTTTTTTATGCTGTATTATAAGCTGCTCTGGTCCTACCGGAATTTTCGGAAAAAGAGAAAAGGAGCGGGGTTGTAGACAGACTTTAAATTATGTATAATATACAATGGAAATGATTTTCAGAGTTATTATTTACAGTCGGATAAGGAGAAAGGAAGGGTATTGAAATGAAGAGAATCGGTATGTTAACAAGCGGTGGTGACTGTCAGGCACTGAATGCAGCGATGAGAGGTGTTGTAAAGTGTCTGGTGAACAGCAATGAGGAAGTAGAGATATACGGTTTCCTGGATGGCTATAAGGGTTTGATTTATGGAAATTTCCGTATGCTTACAGGAAGCGATTTCTCCGGTATTCTTACGAAAGGCGGCACCATTCTCGGAAGTTCCAGAACCCCCTTTAAGACGATTAAGGATCCCGATGAAAATGGTCTTGATAAAGTAGAAGCCATGAAGCAGAATTATTATAAGCTTCGCCTCGATTGCCTGGTGATCCTTGGTGGCAACGGTACCCATAAGACGGCCAATCTTCTCAGAGAAGAAGGCTTAAATGTAATCACCCTTCCGAAAACAATAGATAATGATCTTTGGGGTACCGACATGACCTTTGGTTTCCAGAGCGCCGTCAATATTGCAACGGAGGCAATTGACTGTATCCATACAACAGCTTCCTCCCATGGCAGAACCTTTATTGTGGAAGTAATGGGACATAAAGTAGGATATCTTACTCTGAATGCCGGTATGGCGGGAGGAGCCGATATCATTCTGATCCCTGAAATACCTTACGATATCAATAAGGTTGTGGAGGCAATCGAAAAGAGAAATAAAAACGGCAGCCGCTTTACGATTCTTGCAGTGGCAGAAGGCGCTATCTCCAAAGAGGATGCAAAGCTTTCCAAGAAGGAATATAAAGAAAAAATGAAAAACTACAAATATCCTTCCGTTTCCTATGAACTGGCAGACCAGATTCAGAAGATGACAGGAGGAGAGGTCCGCGTCACGGTTCCAGGACATACCCAGAGAGGCGGAAGCCCCTGCCCGTATGACAGAGTGTTCGCAAGCCGTCTCGGTGCGGAAGCCGGCGAATTGATCCTAAAAGGCGAATACGGCTTTATGGTGGGTTATAAAAACAGAGAAATCGTAAAAGTTCCGCTTGAGGATGTAGCAGGTAAGCTTAAGATGGTTTCACCTGATTCCGATATTGTAAAGAAGCCAAATTACTTGGCATCAGCTTTGGGGATTAAACATGTCATATACAGCCCTATACAGGAAATTTCGTCCTGCCACCTTTGAGGATGTAAAGGGGCAGGACCATATTGTTACAACGCTGAAAAATCAAATAAAGTCAGGACGTACTTCCCATGCTTATCTGTTTTGCGGAACAAGAGGTACCGGTAAGACGACCATAGCAAAGATATTTGCCAAAGCTGTCAATTGCGAAAGTCCGGTGGATGGAAATCCTTGCGGAGAATGTGCCGTGTGCAAGGCCATTGCAGCGGGTGCCAGCATGAATGTGATCGAGATTGATGCGGCTTCCAATAATGGTGTGGATAATATCAGAGAAATTGTGGATGAAGTGTCCTATTCACCTGCGGAGGGAAAGTATAAGGTTTACATTATTGATGAAGTTCATATGCTTTCCATAGGAGCTTTTAATGCGCTCTTAAAAACGCTGGAGGAACCCCCATCCTATGTGATCTTTATTCTGGCGACTACGGAAGTTCACAAGATTCCCATAACGATTCTGTCAAGATGTCAGAGATATGATTTTAAAAGGATTACCATAGATACAATTTCCGACAGAATTAAGGAACTGACGCAAATTGAACAGGTTGCCATAGAGGATAAGGCAATCCGCTATATTGCGAAAATCGCGGACGGCTCCATGAGAGATGCCTTAAGTCTTCTTGATCAGTGCATCGCCTTTCATTTCGGGCAGGAGCTGACGTATGATAAAGTATTGGATGTACTGGGAGCAGTGGATACAGCGGTGTTCAGCAGACTTCTCCGGGTAGTACTTGAAGGAAATGTATCCGGTGCTATCGGTATTCTGGAAGAAATGGTAGTACAGGGACGGGAACTGACACAGTTTGTTGTCGATTTTACATGGTATCTTCGAAACCTTCTGCTAATTAAGACTGCAGACGGCATTGAAGATGTTATCGATGTCTCGACGGAAAATCTTCAAAAACTGAAGGAAGAGGCAAAGATGGCGGACAATGATACGATTATGCGTTATATTCGTGTGCTGTCCGAACTTTCCGGACAGATCAGATTTGCTGCCCAAAAGCGTATTTTGATTGAAATTGGACTGATCAAGCTTTGCAGGCCGGCTATGGAGACGGATACACAGTCGCTGGCAGACCGTATCAGGCAACTGGAAGATAAAATGGAGAAAGGCATTCCGGCCTCTTTGGATACTGCTCTTCTTCAGGCGATGCAGGCAAATGCGTCTTCTGCGCTGAACGGGAACGGCGGGATGGAACAGACGGTAAGAGCACCCCTTCCCAAAGCAATTCCCGAGGACATTAAGAAGGTAGTGGGCAAATGGTCAGCAGCGGTATCGGAGACGCCTAATCCCATGAAAACTTACTTGAAGAGTGCATATCCAAGTCTTTCGGCAGACGGAAAACTTTTGATCGTGGTACAGGATGGACTGCCCGCAGATTATTTCAGACAGGAAGGACACAGGGAGGAACTTCAAAAGATCCTTTCTGATTATGCCGGCAGAGAAATTGAGATTGTGATACAGAATGCTGACGGAGGCAGAAATCCGGAGGATACTTTTCCTGATCTGACCAAGCTTGTCTCTGATAATATTAACATGGATATTGAAGAGATAGAGGAGGAAGACGAAGAGTCTTTCGAGGATGAGTTTTAAAAAATAAAAAATAATAATAGAGAGATGAGGAATAAGGAAATGGCAAAACGCGGAGGATTTCCGGGTGGCGGAATGCCCGGCAACATGAACAATCTGATGAAGCAGGCGCAAAGAATGCAGCGTCAGATGGAAGAAAGCCAGAAGGAAGTGGAGGCTAAGGAGTTTACTGCAAAAGCAGGCGGCGGAGCCGTTGAGGTTACGGTTACGGGAAAGAAAGAAATTACAAAGGTAAGGCTTTCAGAGGAAGTGGTGGATCCCGATGATATTGAAATGCTTGAGGATCTTGTTATGGCAGCGACCAATGAAGCCCTTCGTATGGCAGATGAGGCAAATGCGGAGATTATGAGTAAGATGACAGGCGGACTGAATCTGGGAGGAGGATTTCCCTTCTAATGGACCTGTACAGCGGATATATTAATAAGTTAATAGATGAGCTTGCGAGCCTTCCGGGGATTGGAGCAAAATCTGCCCAGCGTCTGGCATTTCATTTGATCAATATGCCAAAGGACAAGGTTAACAGGCTGGCAAAAACGATTCTGGACGCAAAAGAAAATGTCCGCTATTGTAGTGAGTGTTATACGCTGACAGATAAGGAAACCTGTCCTATTTGTGCCAATCAAAAAAGAGATCACAGCACAATCATGGTGGTAGAAAATTCCAGAGATCTGGCAGCCTATGAAAAGACAGGGAAATATGAAGGAGTCTATCATGTGCTCCACGGAGCCATTTCGCCTATGTTGGGAATCGGGCCGGGAGATATCAAGCTGAAGGAATTGATCAAGAGACTGGAAGGAAATGTTACTGAGGTCATTATTGCAACAAATTCCAGCCTGGAGGGCGAGACAACGGCAATGTATATCGGCAAACTGATCAAGCCTACAGGAATAAAAGTGACCAGAATCGCCAGCGGTGTGCCCGTTGGAGGAGATTTGGAATATATTGATGAAGTAACGTTGCTCCGTGCGTTGGAAGGCAGAACGGAGTTATAAGATAAAGTGGGAAGAGAGGATTATGCTATGGCAGTGACAAAGGAAGCATTCGGAACAACGAAATGCGGTAAAAACATTACTAAGTATTATATTTCCAACAGTAAGGGAATGAAAGCAGGGGTCATCAACTATGGAGCTATTCTGGTAAATCTGTTTGTGCCTGATAAAAACGGCAATATGGCAGATGTGGTGCTAGGTTATGATACACTGGAACCTTATTTTGAAAATGGCAGCTTTTTTGGTGCTACCGTCGGACCTAATGCCAACAGGATCGGAGGGGCAGCATTTGAGCTTGACGGACAGAGATATCAGTTGGCTGTCAACGATGGAGTAAATAATTTACACAGTGATGCGCAGCTTGGCTATCACAAGAGAGTCTGGGATGTGGAAGAAAGAACGGACAGCGTTACTTTTTCACTGACAGATGAAGATGGTTCCATGGGATTCCCGGGTAATAAAAAGGTGAAGGTTACCTATACCGTTACGGAGGAAAATGAGCTTAAGATCCATTATGAAGCAGACAGTGATAAAAATACGATTATCAATATGACCAATCATTCTTATTTTAATCTTGCAGGTCACGATGCAGGCAAAATATATGATCATAAGCTTCAGCTTCTTGCATCCTGCTATACTCCGGTGGTGGCAGGTGCCATCCCTACAGGAGAGATTGCATCTGTAAAGGGAACACCTTTTGATTTTCTGAAAGAAACAAGAGTAGGAGACCGTATCGAAGATGACAATGAACAATTGAAGCTGGTAAAGGGCTACGATCACAATTGGGTTATTGATGGGGCTGACGGCTCTTTGAGAGAGTTTGCAACTGTTTCAGATGACAAATCAGGCAGGGTGATGAAATGCTATACGGATTTGCCCGGAGTACAGTTCTATGCAGGAAATTGTATCGGTGAGACGGTCGGAAAAGGCGGGACTGTCTATGGACCAAGATGCGGGCTGTGCCTTGAAACACAGTATTATCCTGATACAGCCAACAAACCGCAGTTCCCGTCCGCTGTTTTTGGACCGGACAGAAAATATGTGACCGCCACTGTCTATAAATTTCTTTAATTGTGGGATGTCATATTCTTTAAATTTTGTCGATGGATAAAAGGAAAAGAGAGACAGGCTGTGACATAAAATGCATAGATTTTCTGTTAAGGTGATTACAAGGAAAATCATCGGAGGAAAAGTATGCGTTTGCCGTCAGTTGTGAAACAAATGGGAAAAGTCACAGGAGAAAGCAGAGTCTACATTGAAGATTATGTTTATACATATCTGAATGAATTAAAAAAAGAAAAGAACAGTCTCCCGGTGAGAGTGGCACTTTACGGACATGCCTTTTGCCGGGAGAATATCCATTATTATTTAATCTATGGAGCCTCCGGCGTTGTGGAGGAAATGGAGAACGGCAGAAATCAGGAAGAGATAGGAAAACAGTTTTTTGTCGGATACAGCCTTATCGGATATGTTAATATTTATGAAAAGCAGAATCTTCCGGGAACGGAAGAAGGCTGCTATATTTTTTATGAATCCAATGAAGCAATGCAGAACTATATGTTATCTTGCTTTAAAAGAAAAAAGAAACTGAATGAAGAGGAAAAAGATAAGTGTCAGGCTTACGGAGGTAATAAAAAAGCAGGAGAAAAATTTGCTTTATCCTTTATCAGGGAACTGTTTTGTAAGACTTTTCTGGGGCTTACGGTTATGCTAACTGCGGTGGCGGTGGTAACAATTGATAATTACGGGTGTATGTATGACTTTACAATGATGGCGGTGCGAGTCTTGCAGGCAGCAGGACAATAGGACACAGACCATGGAGATGAATCAATGTCTAATGTGCGGGATTATTTAAAAGAGAGAGAAAAAAGGCTGGGAGTTTCTCAGCCTGTTAATTATAAGGATAAAATCAAAAGCCATAAATTAACGATCCTTTATCGGGCGGCCCTTGTAATCGTATTGATTGCTGCAGTGGCTGTTTTTTTGGTAGTGCAATGGAAAAACAAGGTTTTCAGCGAAAGCGTGGTTGTCAGTTCAACACCGGTCACGATTGTCCAGGGGGCTATGGTTGAGAATCTTGGAGGTAATATTCTCCTGTACAGCAAGGACGGTGCCAGCTGTATTGATGCCAAAGGCAATGCTCTCTGGAATCAAACGTTTGAAATGCAGGAACCAATGCTGTCAGTGTGTAATAATGTGGCGGCAATCGGTGATTATAATGGCAGAACAGTGTATGTGGTAAGCAGTACGGGACAGCTCGGGACAGTAAATACCAATCTTCCTATCCGAAAAATATGTGTTTCACAGAACGGTGTTGTGGCAGCAGTGCTTGATGATGCCGAAGTTACCAGAATATTACTTTATAATGGAAATGAGAATACAGATACTTCCATTGTGGATATTAAGGCAACCATGGATAAAAGCGGATATCCCATGAGCCTATCCCTGTCTCCGAATGGAAAACTTTTGGCAATTTCTTACCTCCATGTTAACAGTGGAGAAATGAAATCCAGTGTTGCATTCTTTAATTTTGGTGAGGTGGGAAAAAACGAAAGTGATAATTATGTAAGCGGGTATGATTATCCCGATACTGTAATCCCTTATGTTCAGTTTATGAATAATAGTGCGGCATTTGCTGTTTCTGATGACAGAATTGTGTTCTTTGAGGGCGGCGAAAAGCCGGCCAATAAGGCAACGGCCCTTCTGAACGAGGAAGTTCAGGGTATTTATTATAATGAAGATTATGTGGGACTTGTCTTTCATAATCAGACGGGAGAGAGTGCATACCGTCTTGATGTATACAATACTGCAGGTACCAAGATTCATTCCCAATTATTTGATATGGAATATACGGATATTATTTTCAGCAGAGATCAGGTAATCATTTACAATGACATGGATTGCAAGATCTGTAATATGAGTGGGGTAGACAAATTTACCGGTACTTTTGAAAAGCCGTCTTCACTGCTTGTACCCACTTTTTCTAATTATAAATATGTCTCGGTGACAAGCAATTCTGTCGATGTCATTGAACTGAAATAGTGGTGAAGCTTAATTGATCTTTTTAAACATGAGGATAAAAGTAAATGTATTACGCAGCACTTGTTGTGATTGTTTTCATTTTTATATGGCGAATAGTGGCAGGCTTTAAGAGAGGAATGATACAGGAACTTGTTTCTCTGATCGCTATGGTCGTTGCAGGGTTTTGCATGATTCTGATTTTGGGAGCTGTTGGTAGTTATCTTGAACGGGAAATCGGACAATTGATCCAGTTTATCAGTGTTCTTCTTGTAGTGTGCATTGTGTATAGACTGGTGAATATTTTGTTTACATCTCTGAAACTTATTTCAAAACTTCCTATTATAAGATGGGTGGATAAGCTGCTCGGAGTAGTTGTAGGCGGAGCAGAGGCAGTGCTTCTTGTAGGTGTGGCAGTTCATTTCTTGAAAAACTGGGGACTTTCTCAAATTATCCATTGACAAGAAAAATGGACTGATGCTATAATAAAAATCCACCGCGAAAAACAGAAGCGGCGGAAAAGAAATTTAAAAAGTTTGAAAAAAGTCTTGACACAGAATAAAGCACATGATATTATATCAGAGTTGCGTCTGAACAAGACAAAACAACTTCCAATCGAGAGAAAGGAAGCGTACCTTGACAAATAAACAGCAATGCAACCCTGAAAATT
>JAGAQU010000061.1 GCA_017622575.1 Lachnospiraceae bacterium | reverse complement strand
ATGCAGGGCAGTCCTCTTTTATTCCCGGAAGATTGGCTTTTATCCTTCCTGCCTTTCAAATATCAGGCGTACCGATGCTTCCAGCTCCGAAAAGCTTTCAATTTCATTGATCTGTCTGCGTAGGGCGGCAGAATGGGGATATCCCACTGTGTACCATGCAATGTGTTTTCTCATCTCCCGCACCGCCGTATATTCGCCCTTACATTCAAGAGACATTTTGGCATGGCGGAGGATGGTTTCGCATACCTCCTCGCCGGAGGGCCTTGGAAGGCTTTCGCCTGTTTCAAGGTAATAATTCACTTCCCGGAAGATCCAGGGATTTCCTCTGACAGCGCGTCCGATCATGATACCGTCGCACCCGGTTTCCGCCATCAGCCGTCTAGCCGAGGGACCGTCCGTCACATCTCCGTTTCCGATCACCGGTATGGAAACCGCCTGTTTTACTTTGGCGATGATATCCCAGTCCGCCTGACCGGAATAAAACTGCTGCCTGGTTCTTCCGTGGACAGCCACAGCGGCGGCACCGCTCTCCTGTGCGATCCTGGCCATTTCCACCGCATTCACGTTCTCCTCATCAAAGCCCTTGCGGATCTTTACTGTCACCGGCTTTTTGATGGCTCTCACCGTCTTTTCAATGATCTCCCCTGCCAAAATCGGATTTTTCATAAGAGCAGAGCCTTCCCCGTTGTTCACCACCTTGGGAACCGGGCAGCCCATGTTGATATCAAGGATGGCAAAGGGCCGCTCCTCGATCCTTTTTGCCATCTCGCTGATGATGTCAGGGTCGGAACCGAAAAGCTGTAAGGATACCGGCATTTCCCCGGGATGGATCTCCATCAGCTCCTCGGTATTTCGATTGTTATAGTATATTGCCTTGGCGCTGACCATCTCCATGCAGACAAGGCCGGCTCCCTGCTCCTTGCAGAGCAAACGAAAAGGCAGGTCTGTCACACCTGCCATGGGAGCCAGTATCAAATTGTTGTCAAGCAACACATTTCCGATTGTCAATTTCATCTCTGTATCTCATTTCTTTTGCCGGTTCTTTTCATAAATGATCCGGAGTCCCTCCAATGTCAGATCTCTGTTATAGATCTGGATGGTATCTGTCTCATCGGAGATGATTCTTCCGAGACCTCCTGTTGCCACTACCTTCAGATTGTCATAGCCGGTCTCCTTTTTTACCCGGTTGATGATATACTCCGTCTGTCCGATCTGCCCGTAGACAAGTCCTGCCTGCATACTGGAAATGGTCTCTCTTGCCAGAATGGAATCGGGCTTTTTGATCTCGATCTCGGGAAGCTTTGCGGTATCCTCCCAGAGGGCCTTTGCGGAAATCTTAATACCGGGCGCTGTAATACCCACGCCAAAGCAGCCATCCTCCGTCACCAGGTCATAGGTGGTTGCCGTTCCGAAGTCAAGCACAAGAACAGGACCGCCGTAGAGTTCATAGGCAGCCACCACATCCACGATACGGTCGGGACCGATCTCTCTTGGATTGTCTGAAGTGATCTTAATTCCCGTCTTTACGCCGGGTCCCACGATCAGAGGCTCATTGCCGATATATCTTGTGATAGCGCCTGTGAGAGCATGCATTACATTTGGCACAACACTGGCGATAATAGTGCCTTCAATGTCATCCTTATCAATCTGATTGGTTCTTAGCATCTCCCGCAAGCTGATGCCGTATTCGTCCGAGGTTCTCGGCAGCTTACTCATCATACGGAAAGTGGTTACCAGCTTCTTTCCCTCATATACGCCGAATGTAATATTGGTATTTCCCACATCAATCACTAAAATCATGTTTTTCTTCTCTCCATTCTTTTTCTTATGACGGATTCTGCCTGTAAAAAGGCTTTACTCCTCGTCAAACAGCTGCCCCGCATCCTCATGAAGGACAAATACGCGGTAATACAGGCTTAAGGATTCAAACAGTTCCTGGCGTTTTCTTCTGATCTCTCCCACAAGAAGCCCACTGGACACCTCGTCGTAGAGAAAATCATCCTCCGCATATTCGGTACGCATGGAAACACTGCCGTCCCTCTCAAACTCGATGGTAAAAATACCGCCTACCTCCTCCGTAAAAAGAACACAGATGATGTGAAGCTCATCCTTGATGGAGTCGGGAATCCCCTTAAAGGTCTCATTGAAATAATATTTTTTGTCGTAGGCATTTGCCCCGCAGAGCACTACCTTTTCTTCCTTACACATAACCGCAAATACCTCTCACAGACACTTCGCCGGCATAGACATTCTCCACGCTGCCGTCTTCCTTTTCCACGATCAGCTCGCCAAGTTCATTGATGCCATGGGAGAGCCCGTCATATTCTCCTCTCGGATCAAGGACTCTCACCTTTGCCTCCTTATTTACCAGAAGGTTATTATAAATCTCCAAAAGTCCGGACATGTCCTCCGTCCTGCAGAAAGCCTCGTAATTTTTCTCAAAATGCTCCATGATACATGTGATCAGTCCTGCCCGGTTGATCTTCCTGCCACCCTCAAGATAAAGGGAGGTTGCTGTCTCCTTAATCTCCTCCGGAAATTCTGTCTGATTCACATTGATACCCACACCGCAGACAAGATACTGGATGTAATCCGTCTCCATGGTAAGCTCCGTCAGGATACCCACAGCCTTTTTCTTATGGATCACAATATCGTTGGGCCACTTGATCTTTGCGGGAAGTCCAGAAATATCTGCGATACCCTGGGCAACGCTGACTGCCATGACAAGTGTCACCATGGATGCTTTTTCCGGCACAAAACGGGGACGCAAAAGCAAGGTCATAAAAATGTTGGCGCCCGCCGGAGAAGTCCAGCTTCTCCCTCTTCGGCCCCTTCCCGCCTCCTGCTTGTCGGCAACCACCAAAAGTCCCTCAGGAGCTCCGTTTTCTGCCTGTTTTTTGGCCTCAACGTTGGTGGAACCTATTACATCAAAATAAAGCAGGTGACTGCCTGCCATTTTTGTTTTCATTCTGCTCTGCAGTTCGCTTAAGGACAGCACATCCGGCGCGCCTGTCAGATGATATCCTTTATTCTGAACCGCTTCTATTTCATAGCCTTCTTCCTTCAGCTGGTTTATGATCTTCCAGACAGCCGTTCTGGAAATCCCGAAGGATTCACAGATCTGCTGTCCGGATACATAATCCTTGCTGTCACGAAGAAGCTGCAATACTTCTGTCTTTCTGGGTGATGCCATAACAAATTCCTTCTGCTCTTACAGAGTGGCGGCCATTACTGCTTTAATGGTATGCATTCTGTTCTCAGCCTCGTCAAATACCACCGACTGTGCCGACTCAAATACTTCATCTGTCACTTCCATCTCGGTGATGCCGAATTTTTCGCCCATTTCCTTTCCGATCTTTGTCTTCAGATCATGGAAGGCGGGAAGACAATGCATAAAGATTGCCGCAGGGCCTGCGTTATCCATCACCTTTTTATTCACCTGATAAGGGGAGAGTTCTCTGATACGCTCCTCCCAGATACTGTCAGGCTCTCCCATGGATACCCAAACATCCGTGTAAATCACATCAGCCCCCTTAGTTCCTGCTTCCACATCCTCGGTGAGAGTAATCGTAGCACCTGTCTGTTTTGCAATGGCTTCGCATTCCTTAACAAGCGCTGCATCGGGAAAATACTTCTTTGTAGTACATGCTGTGAAATGCATGCCCAGCTTTGCGCAGACAACCATCAGGGAATTTCCCATATTGTAGCGGGCATCTCCCATATATGTCAGCTTCACGCCCTTGATCCTGCCAAGCTTTTCTTTAATGGTCAGCACATCTGCCAGCATCTGGGTTGGATGGAACTCATTGGTGAGACCGTTCCACACAGGAACGCCCGCATACTTAGCAAGCTCCTCCACGATCTCCTGACCGTAGCCGCGATATTCGATACCTTCATACATACTGCCGAGCACTCTCGCCGTATCGGCGATACTCTCCTTCTTGCCAATCTGGGATCCGGAAGGATCGAGATACGTGGTTCCGATTCCCAGATCATGGGCTGCCACTTCAAAGGAGCATCTTGTTCTGGTGCTGGTCTTTTCAAAGATCAGTGCCACGTTTTTACCCTGATGCATATCCTTTGTGAGAATGCCCTTTTTCTTTTTGTCCTTTAACTCTGCTGCCAGATCGATGAGATACAGAATCTCCTCCGGTGTGAAATCAAGCAGCTTCAAGAAATTTCTTCCTTTTAAATCCATACTTTATGCCTCCCTCTGCTGTCAGATAACAATGAGTGATTATTTATCTGAGACAAGTTCCTTTACGGATGATGCAAGACCTGCAATTCCCTGAATCTCGGAAGGGATGATGATCTTGGTCGCCTTGCCGTCTGCTGCCTTCTCAAATGCCTCCAGGCTCTTGATGCGAAGCACCGCTTCATCGGCGCCGGCTTCACGGATCATGCGGATACCGTCTGCGGTAGCCTGCTGTACCTTAAGGATCGCCTCTGCTTCACCTTCTGCCTCACGGATCATCTTTTCCTTCTGTGCCTCTGCACGGAGGATTGCGGACTGTTTCTCAGCCTCTGCCTCCAGAATGGCTGCCTGCTTTTTACCTTCCGCAACGGTAACGCTTGCCTTCTTTTCACCTTCTGCACGGGTAACGGCTTCTCTTCTCTCACGCTCTGCCTTCATCTGTCTCTCCATGGCGTTCTGGATCTCAGCCGGAGGAATGATGTTCTTGAGCTCTACACGGTTTACCTTGATACCCCAGGGATCCGTTGCCTCGTCAAGGGAGGATCTCATCTTGGTGTTGATGGTCTCTCTGGAAGTAAGGGTCTGGTCAAGCTCCAGATCACCGATAATATTACGAAGGGTGGTGGCAGTCAGATTTTCGATTGCCATGATAGGGTTTTCTACGCCGTATGCAAACAGCTTGGGATCCGTGATCTGGAAAAAGACTACGGTATCGATTCTCATGGTTACGTTATCCTTGGTGATAACGGGCTGGGGAGCAAAGTCAACCACCTGCTCCTTCAGATTGATCTTCTTTGCCACCTTGTCGATGAGAGGCATCTTAATGTGAAGACCAACAGACCAGGTTCCCTGATAAGCGCCAAGTCTCTCCACCACATAGGCATAAGCCTGGGGTACGATCTTGATACAGGATGCCAAAATAATCACTAAAATCACAAAAAGTACAAGTAAAACAACGGGCATAATCATTACCTCTTCTTTCTTTTAATTTTGATTTTCTTTGCCTGTCAAAGGCATTTCCTTTTCTTCCACGATCAGCTTCACGCCGCTGATGGCACGGATGATGACCACGCTTCCCACAGGGAGCTTTTTATTATCATCTGTACTTCTGGCACTCCACTCCTGTCGTCCCACGGTAACCTGACCGATTCCCTGAAGGTTATCGATCTCACTAATCACGATGGCCTGCTGTCCCACCAGACTTTCCGCGTTCGTCTTTACTCTGTCCTTATTGAAGTATTTGACTGCAACAGGTCTTGTCAGATAGAGCAGAACCAGTGAAACGGCAAGGAATAAAAGGATCTGAAGCCACAGAGGCAGTGAAAGAGCTGCTGCAATGGCTGCGATCAGTGCACCGCCGGCAAACCAGATGGTGGTAAGTCCCATGGTGATCAGTTCCACCACAATACAGACAACCAATATGATCAACCAAATTGTTGTTAAGTTCATGTTGCCCTCCTTCTCACACAATTATGATTTCATTCTACTACACAACCGTAAAGTTTGCAAATTACCAGAAGACATGATCTCCCAACACATAACCCTCTCGCTTGCCCGCTCTTCTGAAATGGGTGGCATCGCCTACGGTAGTCTCTCCGTTTATGGCCGCCTGTGCCGCCTGAAGACAGAGTTCCGGGACATTGCCCTCATAAGCTTTTGCAACCTTTCCGGTCATCGCAGGTGTAAACTGGCCGGAGGCATAGATAACGGAGTGAATGGTGTTGGGATAAGCGCCGCTCTTGACACGATTCATGACAACCGCTCCTACCGCTACCATACCCTCGTAGGGCTGGTTTCCGGCTTCACAGTAGATCAAAGCGCCAAGAAGTCGCAGCTCATCTGCATCCGCTGCAACGGCTCCTCTGTTTGCCTTGCGCTTTCTTTCTGCTTCTTCCCTTTCTCTGACGCGGATGACCTCCATGGTCTCCCCTTCATCGATGTGAAATTTCACATTCACATAGTCCGTGTTTATGTATCCAATCTCATCATTATAATCTACACTGATCCAGTTACTGTTTACCACATCAATAAATTCTACGGAATCATCATAGGCAAGCAGTCCGTAAATATCAGCCTGCATATTGGGCTCCATCCTGACTCTGACAGCTTCCGCATCAAGTGTCACGATCCAGTTCCCAACATCCTCGGCCATAGCCTTTGCCTCCTCCCCAAAGAGAAGATACTCATCCTTGGCCCAGCCGATCACATTGCCGGACTTTAATTTTGTCCAGCCGTCTTTTCTCTCCAGAATGGTTCCTCCGCAGTCCTTGTAAAGATAACCTACCTTCTCGGACTTCTCATCTGCCTCGGCACGGATATTCAGTGCATTCTGCACATTTGCCATGGCAAGCTCTTTCTCCATTCTTTCCTTTTCATTTTCAAATTTCTCATTGATATTTAATGCTTTCTCTTCCTTCACCGGTGTATCGGTGCTGATCGCACCGGGATCCAGTATCTGCGCAACTCCCGCTGAAGGGAACTCATATCCTTCCTTTTCAGCCGCATGGGCAGGCAAAGCTGTCGCAGCTGAAACACACAGGACGAACAAAAAAGCAGCTGTTAAAAGAAACAGCCGGTTTCCCCGTTTCATATGATACCTCCAAGACCTTCACACAGCAATTTCAGGGCTTTCAAAACCCCACTGCGAAATTGTTACATTTCTATTACAATAAATATGCGAACAATCATAGCAAATCGTCTCAGATTTGTCAAGTTTTCGAGAAAACCGCCTGTTTTTTCCTCATCATTTTTCCTATTTTCTGGTAATTATATTACAAAAAAATTACATATTTTTATTTTTTTCGACAGAAGCCTTCACCGCTGCGATCACCGCACCGCGAAAGCCCTTTTCCTCCAGAACTCTCACCCCTTCAATAGTGGTCCCGGCAGGAGAAGTGACCATATCCTTCAATTCACCCGGATGTTTTCCTGTCTCCAGCATAAGCTTTGCGCTTCCCATCACTGCCTGTGCCGCAAAAGTATATGCCTGTTTTCTCGGCATTCCCGCTTCCACTGCCCCATCAGCAAGCGCTTCAAGAAACATAAAAACATAAGCCGGAGAGCAGCCGCTGACACCGGACACTGCATCGATCAGCCGCTCCGGTACCTCCTGTGCGATTCCAAAGCTTTGAAGCAGTTCCATGCATTTTGCCATCTCGCCATCCGTTACATTTTCATTGCGGCAGGCTCCTGTGCAGCCTTCCCCCACAAGCGCCGGAGTATTGGGCATACAGCGCACAATCTTTTTATCTTTTCCAAGGATGGCTTCTATGTCCGCAATGCTCTTTCCCGCCGCAATGCTGACAATCAGGGCATCCTTCTTAATAAATTCTTTGATTCCCGGCAACACCTCGCCAAAGAACTGGGGCTTTACGGCGAGAAACAAAACATCAGAGTCCATCGCTACACGCCCATTGTCAAGGGTAGTCTCTATCCCGTATCTTTCCCTCATTGCCAGGATGGTCGCTTCCGTTTTTGCAGAGCCGATCACGTCCGCTCCCGTCACCATTTTCTTTGCGATCATGCCTCCTATCATGGCCTTTGCCATATTTCCAAGTCCGATAAAACCGATTTTCATTCTTTTCCTCCTGTTTTACTCTATTGTCTGCTTTGGTACATGAGAAGTGCCGCCGCAATTGCCGCGTTTAAAGATTCCAGCTTTCCCTCCATGGGAATCTTCAGGTAACAGTCGGCCAGATCCGCCGTCTCTTTTTTCAGACCGTTGCCTTCATTTCCGATGAGAAAAGCACTGCCTCCGCTGTAGTCTGTCTCGTGATAATATTTTTCTCCCTTCAGATGGGCAGCATAGACTGTGATGCCGTTTTTCTGTAAAAGGGATGTGATATCGGAAAGGTCCTGTACCCGCACAAAGGGCACACGGTAGAGAGAACCCATAGTTGCCCGGATGGTCTTTGGATTATAGATGTCCACCGTCCCGCTTGTCATAAAGATTCCGTCGGCTCCCGCTCCCTCCGCAGTACGGATCATGGTACCCAGATTTCCGGGATCCTGAATATCCTCAAGCAGAAGAAAGAGAGGTGAACAGCCCTCCTTCTTCTTTGCAAGCGCTCGCTCCACCAGATCTTCGCTGTCATAGGAAAACTGCTCCATCACGCAGAGAATCCCCTGAGGACTCTTGGTGTCCGACATCTTAAGAAGTACTTCCTCGGTTACTGTTTCAATGGCGGCGCCTGCCCGGGCGCAAGCCTGTATCTTTTCTTTCAGTCCGGGAAATCTGTCATCAAAGCCCTGCCCGAAAAGTTTTTCTTCCATATAATAAACTTCTTTGATTTTATCTGTGGGTGCTTCCTCGAACATCTTGATTCCTTCAACGATAAAGACGTTCTCCCTGGTACGCTCCCTGCTCTTTTCACGAAGTGAAGCAACACGCTTCACCCTACTGTTTGCTGTGCTTGAAATCATATACACTCCTGTATTTAGACCTGCCCCAAAATGTGAAGCAAGGCGGAGTATCTGCTCCGCCTTACTGTTACTGTGATAAAATCCGGCTCACCTGATATTGATATTCCGGAATTTCCTTCTGCATTGCCAGCGCTTCCTCGATATCAAAATCAACAAATTCACCGTGTTGATAGCCAACCACTCTGTTGCTCTTGCCTGCGCAGAGGATATCTGCCGCATAAGCACCCATGATGGAGGCGTAGAAGCGATCCTTACAGGTAGGACTTCCGCCGCGCTGCATATAGCCCAGAATGGTCGCTCTTGTCTCAATGCCGGTAGCGGCTTCAATACGTCTCGCCATGGAAGTGGAATGTCCGATTCCCTCCGCATTGATGATAATGTGGTGGGTCTTGCCGCGCTTTCTGTTGTTGATAATATTATTGATGATATTCTGCTCGTTGTAGTCATATTTTTCAGGAAGAAGAATATCCTCTGCGCCGTTGGCAACGCCGCACCAAAGTGCGATATAGCCTGCATTTCTTCCCATAACCTCGATGATACTGCAGCGTTCATGGGAAGATGAGGTATCTCTGATCTTATCGATAGCCTGCATGGCTGTATTGATAGCCGTGTCAAAACCGATGGTGTATTCCGTACATGCAATGTCAAGGTCGATGGTTCCCGGAAGACCGATGGTGTTGATTCCGTGTCTTGCCAGTGCCTGGGCGCCGCGATAGGAGCCGTCACCACCGATGACAACAAGACCGTCAATGCCGTGCTTTTTGCAGATTTCAGCGCCCTTTAGCTGCACTTCCTCTGTCTTGAATTCGGGGCAGCGGGCTGTTCCTAAGATGGTTCCGCCTCTCTGAATAGTGTCGGACACATCCTTCTTTTCCATATCTATGATCTCTTCGTTCAAGAGTCCTCTGTAACCCTTCTTGATTCCCTTTACTTTCACACCGTTTGCGATGGCTTTTCTCACAACTGCGCGGATTGCTGCATTCATACCCGGTGCATCACCGCCGCTTGTAAGGATACCGATGGTCTTTATCTCTTTCGCCATAATTTCCAGTCCTTTCTGTCCTTTATGCCTGTCAATCGGATAATTTCTGATTTACTGTTCATTTTAACCTTTTTTATTGGGTATTTCAATCTTTTTTCACATCCCAGACAATTTTTATATTTTCTTTACCATATTTTTCGGAAAGTTTTACATTCAGGCTTTCATCAGCGTTCACATTCCTGTTAGGCGGAAGCTTTTTCATCACTTTTTTATCCTCAATATAAAGGATAACACTGTCATTCCCGTCAGACTCTGCAAGATCCTGTAAAAGCTCCTCTATCTTCTTCTCATAATCCTCCATAGTGGGAAACTTGATCCACAGTTTCTTCGGGATTTCATCAAAGGCAGTAATCTTCTCACAGATCAGCTTGCCGTCACGGTCCTCCTCAAGAGAAACCCGTCCTCTCACAAACACCTTGTTATCCTCCAGAAGCTTTCCGCTGTTCTTCTCATAGTCCTTCGGGAAGACAATGACTTCCACAGTGCCTACCAGATCCTCTATCTGCAAAAAGGCCATGATTTTATCATTCTTCGTGTATTTTATCTTTTTGTCGGAAATCAGCCCGCCAATTACTGCCGTGGCATTGTCTCTGACGATCGTGGCTCCCGTCTCTTCATCCAGCATGAAATCCGCCGTAGTGTTAGTAATAACCTTTTTCCAAAGCTCCTCCTGCTCCTCCAAAGGATGACCGCTGATATAAACACCAAGAACTTCTTTTTCAAAGGCCAGCAGCATCTCCTTGGAATATTCTCCCACATCCGGAAGCTTTACATCGAAGTCTTCCTTCTGGCTTTCATCCACAATATCAAAAAGGCTCATCTGACCGGCCATATTGTTCTTCCTGTCATGTATGATATGGTCCATGATCTGGACATAGGCGCTCATGAACTGCTTTCTGGTGCCGGGAAGGCTGTCGAAGGCTCCCGCCTTAATAAAGTTCTCGATCGCCTTTTTGTTCACATCCTTATCTGCCATGCGGGTGATGAAATCCTTCAGATTCGTGAATTCGCCTCTTTGGCGTCTCTCTTCCACAACTGCTTCAATCACCGGACGCCCCACGCTTTTGATAGCGGTCAGCGCATAGCGGATAGATTTATCCTTTACGGAAAAGCCGCTTTCCCCCTGATTGATGTCCGGCGGCAGAATACTGATGCCCATGCTGCGGCAGACCATAATATATTCTGCCACTTTTCCCGGATTATCAATCACGGAAGTCATAAGAGCCGCCATAAATTCTACGGGGTAATAATATTTCAGGTATGCCGTCTGGTAAGCCACCACGGCATAGCACGCCGCATGGGACTTGTTGAACGCGTATTTGGCAAAGTCCATCATATCGTCATAGATCCGGGAAGCCACTTCCTCAGATATGCCGTTTGCCTTACAGCCGGGAACGCCTTCCTCCTCGTTGCCGTAGATGAAGTTTGCACGCTCCTTTTCCATCACCGCCTGCTTCTTTTTACTCATGGCACGGCGCACCAGATCGCTTCTTCCCAGCGTGTAACCGCCAAGATCCCGGACGATCTGCATCACCTGCTCCTGATAGACGATACAGCCATAAGTCGGAGCAAGGATCGGCTCCAGCTGGGGACAGGCATAGGTGATGGGACCTGTACTGCTTTTGCCCTTGATATATTTGGGGATAAAGTCCATGGGACCGGGGCGGTACAGGGAAATCCCCGCAATAATATCCTCCAGATTCTCCGGCTTTAACTCCTTCATGAAGTTTTTCATGCCGCCGCTCTCCAGCTGAAACACACCATCTGTCTTGCCGGTGGAAAGAGAGGCAAACACTTTTTTATCATCATAATCAATGTTGTCTATATCAATATGAATACCTTTGCTCTTCTCGATGAGCTTCACCGCATCCCGGATTACCGTCAATGTTCGAAGACCCAGAAAATCCATTTTCAAAAGCCCCAGTTCCTCAATGGTAGTCATGGTAAACTGGGTGGTAATGGAACCGTCGGCTCCTCTTGATAAGGGCACCAGTTCCTCAGCAGGCCTTGAACAGATCACTACACCCGCCGCATGCATGGAGGTGTGTCTCGGAAGTCCCTCAAGGCGCTTGCTCATGTCGATGAGTTCCTTCACCTGCTCATCCGTCTCATACATTTTCCGAAGTTCGGGATTAATCTGAAGTGCCCTGTCTATGGTGATATTCGGTTCATTTGGAATCATCTTGGCAAGGGAGTCCACGTAAGCATAGGGAAGATCCATCACACGCCCCACATCACGGATCACACCCTTGGCAGCAAGGGTACCGAAGGTAACGATCTGAACCACCTTTTCCGATCCGTATTTCCGGCTCACGTAATCAATGACCTCCTGCCGTCTCTCGAAGCAGAAGTCGATATCAATATCGGGCATGGATACACGCTCCGGATTTAAGAAACGCTCAAACAGCAGATTATATTTGATGGGATCGATATTGGTGATCTTCAAAGTATAGGAAACAATGCTTCCCGCTGCGGAACCTCTGCCCGGTCCCACCACGATACCGTTCTGCTTGGCATAATTGATAAAATCCCAAACAATCAGGAAATAATCCACATAGCCCATGGTCTTGATGACATTCAATTCATAGTCGAGGCGCTCTTTCAGGGTAAGTCCGGTATCGCCTGCCGGCGCATTCTCATCCTCCCCGTAGCGCTCCTTCAACCCGTCATAGCAGAGCTTGTTTAGATAGGTCCAGGAATCATATCCTTCCGGCACTTCGAAATGTGGGAGCTTCGTAACGCCGAATTCAATGTCCACGTTGCAGCGCTCCGCAATACGCTGGGTATTTTCAACCGCCTCCCAGGCATAGGGGAAGAGTCCCTTCATCTCCTCCTCGCTCTTGACATAATACTGTCCGCCCTCATAGCGCATTCTGTCCTCGTCCGCCAGCTTTTTGCCGGTCTGGATACAGAGCAGGATATCGTGAGGCTTCACATCATCGGCGTAGGTATAATGAACATCGTTGGTGGCAACAAGGGGAATATTCAATTCCTTGCTCATCTGAAGCAGCACGGTATTCACCATTTTTTGCTCCGGCAGACCGTGGTCCTGAAGCTCTAAGAAATAATTGCCGTACCCAAAGCAGTCCCTGTACTTTAAGGCCGCTTTTTTTGCCTCATCATAGAGCCCTTTCTGAATATAACGCTGCACCTCCCCTGCCAGACAGGCGGAAAGGGCGATGATTCCCTCATGGAACTCATTAAGGAGCTCCATATCCACACGAGGCTTATAGTAATACCCTTCCGTAAAGCCACGACTCACGATCTTGGTGAGATTGCTATAGCCGATGTTATTTTCCGCAAGCAGAACCAGGTGGTAATATCTGTCATCACCGCCTGTCAGTTCTTTATCAAAACGGGAGTTTGGCGCCACATAGACCTCGCATCCGATGACGGGTCTGATGCCCTCAGCCTTACATGCCTTATAGAAATCAATGACGCCGTACATGACGCCATGGTCCGTGATGGCAGCGCTGTCCATGCCAAGCTCCTTGACTCTCTTTACATATTCTTTGATTTTATTGGAACCGTCCAGCAGACTGTACTCTGTGTGGACGTGGAGATGGGTGAATGCCATGACTGCCTCCCTGTTTGTCTCTGATAACTTTGTCTTGTCATCATACACAAAATAAATTTCAGGCTCATGTGCACTGTACGCTCCAAATCGCCCTCAATTTATTTTTGTGTGTGATGACAGTTCAATGCATTCATAGATATTACCTTTAGTATCAATATATTAATTTTAACAAAAAAAGACAGCTTTGAAAATGTCTAAGCTGTCTTTTTACATAAATTAATCATACTCAAATATTCCCTGTATTGCATCAGAAATGTTCATGATTGTCTCATAGGAGACCCTGTCCGCTCTGCTGCATCCCCTTACTGACGGATCAATCAGTTTCACCTGTTCGCAAATGACCGTTCCCTTTGTTCCCTCTTTTCCCTCAATTTCAATATGAAGTGGTCCATTCGGATAATTCTCTATGATTGGGCATACGTGAAACACCTTTGTGGCCTTGATAAAAGCGTTTTTACTTACGATGAGAAAAGCGTTCTTAAATCCGGCCAGTTTTATAATATCTCCCTGGTAAAAATCAATCATAACAACTCCTTACCTACCGGCTCTCCCCAATCGAAATCACAGACCGATATTTTCCCATCGTACTCCGCAACACGCTCTTCGAATGTTTTGTGTTTAAAAGTTTTTTTTAGGACGATGGCATCATCTTCAATTTCTATTTGCAGAGTATCCGATATACCAATATTCAATTTCTCAAGAATATTCTTGGGAATTCTAATCCCCTGACTGTTTCCCCAAGGTCTGACAGCAACCTGTTCACTCATAAATTCACCTCCACAAAATGTGTAAACCGTATATACATATTATACATTTTGAGCTGTAGAATAGCAATATAAGATTTTGAATTCTATTTATCATATTTTTACCGGTTTCCGTCACGATAATTCTTCGTTTCCTCTATCGAAATCTCTTTAAGACATAAAAACAGCAGGTGACAAACTTTTCGTCTGTCACCTGCTGTGAATGTAGCAGTCATATACTCTCACTAATAAGTAAACCCGCCTAAATGGGTCAGTGTTTCCGAGGCTGCTCTCGAGCCTTCCTCCATGGCTTTCAGGATATCTCTCTCCTTGACATAGAAACAGATAAAAGCGCTGTGGTAGCTGTCCCCGCATCCGGTCGTGTCAATGATCTCTTCTACCGGAACGGCAAGGGTGCGGTATGCCTGTCCTTTTTGGAAGGATACACTTCCCTTTTCCGCCAGGGTGACATTAAAAATACCGTCATACTTTAATGACCAGTCCCTGAACACCGGAAGCAGGCTTTCCTCTCCGCTGATAAAGAAGAAATCCACATCTGCCGCAATACTTTCCAGCTTTTCCAGATCTCTCGCCACATCAAAATCAACTGCCAGTTGAAATCCAAGTTTCCTTTTCAGCTCCAGCACCTCATCAAAATTGGTACACTCAAAATTCAAAAATACGATATCGGCTTCTTTCAGCTTTTCTCTGTCCTTATCTGTAAGACGGAAGGTATTGTACACACCGCCGTTCCAAGAATCCTCCTTGTAATAACGGTCTCCCTGCTCTGTCAGATAAGTGCGGTTGCATGCCGTAGTTCCTCCCGCCACCACATGAATACAGCTTTGATCGATCTTCTTATTTTGAATCGATTTCAGGATCTCCCTGCCGCATTCGTCATCCCCGATCGCACCCACAAGGCTGATCTCCACGTGAGGATATTCACTGGCAATGGCAGCAAAATTTAAGGCTTCCCCTCCGGGTCTTATCTCCCCTGTGGCATCGAAAATGTCTCCGCACATGGTCGTCATTGTTACGATTTTTGTCTTCATACCTCTATGCGTTCTTATACGTATTTCTTAAGAGCCTCGACCTTGTCAAGCTTTTCCCAGGGAAGATCAAGGTCATTGCGTCCGAAATGTCCGTAAGCAGCGGTCTGCTTGTAAATAGGACGACGAAGATCCAGCATCTTGATGATTCCTGCAGGACGAAGATCAAAATTCTCTCTTACCACATCAACCAGCTTCTCATCGGAAATCTTGCCCGTGCCGAAGGTATCTACCATGATGGAAGTAGGCTGTGCCACACCAATAGCATAGGACAACTGGATCTCGCATCTGTCCGCAAGTCCTGCTGCCACAATGTTCTTTGCGACGTAACGCGCTGCATAAGCTGCGGAACGGTCAACCTTGGTGCAATCCTTACCGGAGAAAGCACCGCCGCCGTGACGGGCATATCCACCGTAGGTATCTACGATGATCTTACGACCGGTCAGTCCGGCATCTCCGTGAGGTCCGCCGATTACGAAACGGCCTGTGGGATTGATAAAATACTTGGTATTCTCATCCAGAAGCTCCTTGGGAAGAATGGGAGCAAACACATACTTCTTGATATCTTCATGGATCTGTTCCTGAGTCACATCCGGATCATGCTGGGTAGACAATACAACTGCTTCCAGACGGATGGGTTTGCCGTTTTCGTCATACTCTACGGAAACCTGGCTTTTTCCATCGGGTCTTAAATACTTTAAGGTACCGTCCTTACGAACCTTGGTCAGCTGACGTGCAAGCTTGTGTGCAAGGGAAATGGAGTAGGGCATATATTCCTCTGTCTCGTTGGTTGCATAGCCAAACATCATACCCTGATCTCCTGCACCGATGGCTTCGATCTCAGCGTCAGACATTTTGTTTTCCTTAGCTTCCAGCGCCTTGTCTACGCCCATGGCGATATCTGCTGACTGCTCATCGATTGCAACTAAAACTGCACAGGTATTTCCGTCAAAACCGTATTCTGATTTGGTATAACCGATTTCCTTTACGGTGTCACGCACAATTTTCTGAATATCCACATAAGCATTTGTGGTAATCTCACCTGTTACCAGAACGAAGCCTGTACAGGTAGCTGTCTCGCATGCCACACGGCTCATGGGATCTTTTTCCATGCAGGCATCAAGAATTGCATCTGAAATGGCATCGCAGACTTTGTCGGGATGGCCTTCTGTTACTGATTCGGAAGTAAATAATCTTTTTTCCATTTTTTCTCTCCTTTGTTATTCATTTTTTGATGTGCAGAATGAATCTGCGACAGAAAAATCCGCTTATTTATTAAATAAGCGGATCGACGTTCGATTATCAAATCCTCTTATTGTTCGATTCGCCTTAAGGCTTTCACTCGCTCAGGTAGGCACCTTCCGTTATCGGGGTTGCCGTGGCTTCTCAGGTCCTATGTACCTCCACCACTCTGAATAAGAGATTGCACATTATTAAATTTTTCTATTCGAATGCCAATTTCTGACTGACATCTGCTTATAGGCTACACTATACCTTTCTATTTGTCAATGGTTGTCTACTTATTTTGCCCTTTTTTCGCTGTCACTACATTCATAATCATAATTCCAATTAGTACCAATCCCCATATAAGATTCTTATAATAATCAGAAATAGATGGAAACATAGCAAAACCAGACGAAAGTGATTGCAAAATAATGACTGCTAATACAATTCCGCTAACTTTACCAACTCCCCCATTAGGATTAACACCTGCCAACACACAAATTAATATTGCCGGTGTCAGATAGGATTTTCCGAAGTCAGAGCGGGCTGAATTGAAGTGTCCGCACATCAGAAGTCCAGCTACCGCCGAAAGCATACCACTAATCATATAGGTAAGGGTCAGGATTTTCTTATTATCACTTCCCGAATATTCAGAAGCCGTTGCATTGGAACCGATCATGTAGATCTTGAAGCCGGTCGCCGTCATATTCAGAAGGAATGCCACCAGAGCTGCACAGATGATAAATACGATCGTTGTTCCGGGAATCAGCCCAAATAGCTCAAAGTTAACAACTCTGCACAGAATCGGAGGCAGCTCCTTGATAGAGGATCCATTGGTGATACCAACAGCAATTCCAAGGATAATATCAGATGCACCAAGGGTTGCCACCATGGCCGGCACACCGACTCTTGCGATCAGGATACCTGTAAACAGTCCGCAGACTGCACCGATCGCAAGGGCAAAGAGCAGTGTTACCAGAAGCACCAGGATTTGAACCGGCATAGCCGCATCTGCAGGCATGATCGCTTTCATAAAAAGGCAACTCAAAATTCCGGCAAGATCTGCCACTGCAATTACAGTCAGATCGATACCACCGCTGACCATGGCAAGCATCATGCCAAGGGCAAGTACACCCATTTCAGGAAACAGATAAGCGATCAGCTTAAACTGCCCGATCCCGGCAAAGCTGCCGCCTGTTGCGATTGACAATACAATAACAACCAGTAAAAGCATTCCTAACAGTTTTTTATTGTTGGAACTGATATTCAGAAGGCTCTTTACATCAAATCTCTTTTTCTTTCCCATAACTATGCCTCCTCCTTATGTCCGTCTTCCAGAATATTGGATGCGACCCTGCGCTTTGCAAGCACGCTCTTATAGGCTGACATGCTCACACCGGCAATGATCAGAATACCTGTCATGAACTTGCTCCAGTTTGTCGGAATGCCAAGCAGAATCAGGTTGTTGGAGATCATTTTCATCAGTAGCACGCCAAGGAAGGTTCCGATCACTGTTCCGGAGCCACCTGCGATATTGGCACCGCCAAGTACGACAGCTGCGATAATCGTCATCTCATACCCATCAAAGAAGTTGATCTGACACATTCCGGAAACAGTAACCTGTGTGATGCCGGTAATTCCGCCAACGACACCCATAAAGGTAAAGACAAAGATACGAATAAAGTTTACGTTAAAGCCTGCTCTTTCTGCCGCTACCGGATCACCGCCCACTGCATAGATCCCACGTCCCAGCATGGTATACTTCATGATAAAGCCTACGATCAGATAAATGGCAATCAGGAACAGGATACTGACTGGCATGGAGCTGCCAAGCCCCGTTTCTCCGTTTACTACGCTGAACAGATTGGTTGCCGCCATTTTGGCCATTGGTGCCGGCAGCACGGAGATAACACTGCTCTGCAGGACACCCTGGGTAATTCCAAGGAAGATCGTGCAGGTACCAAGTGTAATGATCAATGTCGGAAGCTTCAGCCAGGCAGCAAGGACACCATTCAGAAGTCCAAGCACCAGGCCAATCAGTCCAGCGATCAGAAATGCCAGAAATACCGGTCCCTGATAATTAATCACAGAAAACCACTTTGTTACGGCAAACATACAGAGCATTGCCGTATAGGGAAAGGAAACATCAATGTTTCCTGATACAATGACCATAAACAGACCGGCAGCCATCATTCCCGGCACGATCATGCTCCTTAAAAGATCCACTAGATTGTTGGAGGTAAAGAACTGTCCGCTGATCGCCTGGATAATGCAGGCCAGCACTGCAATGATGATCACAATATAGAATTCATTTTTCTTCAGTAAGTTTTTGCCCTTCATGCTGTTTCCTCCTTACTTCCCGTAACCAGCTCCTGAAGCCTGTGCTGGTCCAGCTCTGTATTGACATGCTCACTGACAATCCGACCATTTTTAATAATCAGGATTCTGTTGCAGTTATTGAGCACTTCTGAAATATCATCGGAGATCAGAAGAATGGCAAGATTCATTTTTTCTGCAAGTGTTCTTAAATAAGCATGTATATCAAATTTGGCAGCAATATCAACGCCAACCGTAGGCCCGTTCAGGATCAGTACTCTTGGCTCTGTCTCAAGCCATTTACCAAGAACAACCTTCTGCTGGTTTCCGCCGGAAAGTGTCTGGATGCCATCCTTAAGCTCATTGAGCTTGATCCCAAGGTTCTTTACCCAGGCAAGACTGTCCTCATGTCCTTTTTCATAATCCACAGTCTTCTTTCCTGTCTTTAAACGGTCAATATTGGAAACGATCATGTTGTTCTCAATCGACTGTGTCAGGAAAAGTCCCTCTGTCAGACGGTCCTCCGGCACGTAGGCAATTTTATGCCGGATCGCATCCATGGGAGTTCTGATCTGAACCTCTCTGCCGTCAATATAAATATGTCCTTCTGTGGCACTGTAAAGTCCAAACAGAGTTTTGGCAAGCTCTGTACGTCCGGAGCCGAGAAGTCCCGTGATACCAAGGATCTCTCCCGGATGGATCTCAAAGCTGATGTTTGCAAAGCCGTTCGTCAGTCCCAGATTCTCTACCTTCAGAATCGCTCTGTCATGGTCGATCTTCTTAGGTGTAAAAGCAACCTCTTCCAGCTTTCTTCCTGTCATATAATAAACAAACTGCTCGTCATTGATATTCTTTGCAGAATCGGCTACTACGAGCTTTCCATTTCTGAAAACCGTAAACTGATCTGCGATCTCAAATACCTCATCCAGCTTGTGGCTGACAAACAGTGTGGAAATGCCCTCCTGCTGTAGCTGTCTGATAACCTTAAACAGCTTGTCTACCTCTTTCCTTGTCAGTGCAGATGTGGGCTCGTCCATAATAATCAGTTTGGAATTATTCAGAATCGCCCTGGCGATAGCAATCAGCTGCTTATCAGCAACGGAAAGCTCTCCCACAACAGCCTCTAGTGGCAGTTCAATACCAATATGATCCAGCGCCTCTTTTGCAATGCTCTTTACCGCCTTCCAGTTCACAAGCTTCCTGCGGTTATAAAGCTCATTGTTGATCGCAATATTTTCTGCTACAGTCAGATTGGGAAAAATAGACATATCCTGATAAATAACCTGAATTCCCAGTCCTATTGATTCCGCAATGGAAAGTCTGTCGTATTCCTTCCCCTCAAATGTAATACTTCCCCCATCCGGTCTGTAAAAGCCGGAAATAATTTTAATCAGCGTTGATTTTCCGCATCCGTTTTCTCCCATCAGGCAATGGATTTCTCCCTTTTTTATGGTAAGATCCACCCTGTCAAGTGCGGTTACTCCGCCAAAATGCTTGGAAATCTGTTTCGCCTGTAATAAGATTTCACTCATTTGCGTACCATACCTTTCTCTTAGAGATATAATGCTTGCGTATTCCGTCTTTGGAATATGCAAGCATTATAATATTCTCTCCTTCTGCCTTTTTAGAAATTGTATTCAGCCATGTTGTCCTTATTGATTACAAGGATCGCATTACCACTGATATCTGTGCCATTTACATTGACACTGTTGTAGCCCTCAATGCCAAGATCAAGACCTGTCTGGATCTTATCCTTCTCTCCATTCAGTACCATTGTTGCCAGTTGGCACATAGCCTTTCCTGAGAGAGCAGGATCCCAGCAGAGCACACAGGGATTGGAGCCTGACTCAAGATAAGGACCTGATACGGATGCCACGCCTGTTCCTACCGCATAAATCTGACCGGTCATACCAAGCTCATCAATGGCCTTTGCTGCTCCGGGCGGATCATAGCTGGAAGCCCCCAGGAAGCCCTTGATATCAGGATACTTCTTTATGATTTCCTTAGCCTTTTCATAAGCCATATTCATGTTATCTTCACATTCCAGTCTTTCTTCCGGAATCAGCTCCATATTGGGATATGCTTCCTTCTGGTGTGCTACTGCTGCATCCATCCAGTCATTGTGGGATACAGAAGAAAGGAATGCAACCATGGTAACATATTTGCCTTCATAATTCATGGCCTTGGCAAGCTCATCCATCATGGCTTCACCATATTCCTTGTTATTAAAAGCCTCCAGATCATAGTCACATGCCTCAAAGCCTTCTGCTTCATGGGTAATCACTACAATTCCCTTATCTCTTGCCTTCTGCAGTACCGGCGCACAGGCCTCGGGATCGATAGGCACTACACACAGTGCATCAATGTCCTGTGAGATCAGCTGTTCAATCACCTGGATCTGCTCTGCGGAATCAGTCTTTGCAGGTCCTTTTACATAACAGTTATTTCCTGTTTCTGCCGCATACTCCTTTACACCCTCCTCATGGCGCAGACACCATGGATCAGACATATCCTTTACGACCGTTGCGATTGTATAACCACCCTCAGAAGCTGTTGTGTCACCTGCTGTATCTGCAGAAGCTGTTTCTGTGCTGCTTCCTCCACAGCCCATAACCAGTGAGCTCAGCATTACAGCCGCCAGTGATAATGCTACCAGTTCTCTTTTCATAAGCAATCCTCCTTTTTTCTCATTTCCGGAGATTCTTCATAAAAGAATCGTCCTTTCCAAACATATCATATAGTTTCTTATAAGCTTCATAAACTCTTGCATAAGCCTTCGTCTTTGCCGCATCCGGCGTATAAACATGCCTGTCCTTCGGGATCAGTACCTCTACCGCTTCTGTAAAGTCAGTAAAGCCTTCCTTACTTCCGTTTTTTCCAAGTGCCACAGCACCACACACTGCTGCTCCATGAGCGGGTACATTGTCAACCAGTGGTACGATCACTTCTTTTCCAAAAACATCTGCACACATCTGCATGATCCACGGACTCTTTCTGGCAATGCCTCCTACCGCATAAATCTGCGAAATCGGGACACCATTTTCTTCATAATTATCCAGAATCCTTCTGGAGCCAAATACATTAGCCTCCACCAGTGTCCGGTAGATCTCCTCTGTTCTGGTTGCCAGCGTAAGTCCTACAATCAACCCGGACAGATTATAATTGGAAAGAATACTTCTGTTTCCATTAAACCAGTCAAGCGCCACCAGTCCGGTGGTACCCGGTTCTATCATAGCAGCAAGCTCACCCAGATACTGTAAAATGCTTTGCTTTTTTTCTTCTGCTTCCCGGTAATACCGTTCCGGCACTCCCGTTTCTACAAACCACTGAAAAATATCTCCTGTGGCAGGCTGCCCCGACTCATAGCCATAGAGTCCCGGTACCATGCCATCTGCAGCGATTGAACACAGTCCTTCAAATGCGTGATAATCCTTATACATCATCTGATGGCAGGTGCTGGTTCCCATTACAAGTATCATGCTTCCGCTTTCTGTCACCCCGGCACCACATCCGGCCACTGCTCCATCACTGTGTCCTGCTGCCACCACGACCTCTGTAGTCAGTCCCATCCGGGCAGCCATATCCTCTGTCAGATGTCCGGCAGGATCCCCCACCGTAAGAATTTCCCCTGACAGCTTTGTCTCTGTTACATCCGCGAGCTCAGGGTCAATAGCCTTAAGGAACTCCTGATCAGGATATCCCTGTCCCTTCACATAGAAACAGTTAACTCCCAGTGTTGCACTGCACCTCGTCACCTTTCCGGTCAGAGCCATCACGATATAATCCACAGCTTCCATAAAATAGTCTGCCGCATCATATATTTCCGGATTTTCCCTGAGCACCTGCAGAAGCTTTGGAAATACCCATTCAGAGGAGACCGCTCCGCCAAAATAATCCTTCAGCCAGGTGGTATGCTCCTTTGCATACGCTTCAATTTCCTCCGCATATTTCTGTGCTCCATGGTGCTTCCAGAGCTTTGGCCAGGCATTGGGCTTATCCCTGTACTCTGCCAACTCACACAAAGGTGTTCCATCCTTTTTTACCGGAAGCAGCGTACAGCTTGTAAAATCTGTACCTATACTCTTTACTTCCTCAGACCTGATATTACCTTCCTTCAGCATTCTTTTTGAGATCTGGCAAATACAGAACAGCCAGTCCATAGGATCCTGCAGATTCCAGTCCTTTTTCAGTGGAATATCAGCATGATACATTTTCCCGCTGATCACTCCGTGCGCATATTTCTCTTCTGCTGTTGCAACTACCTGCCCGTTTTCGAGATCAATGGCAATCCCCCGGCAGGACAGCGTACCATAGTCAAAACCAAATGCGTAACTTCCCATACTTTTATGCCTACTTTGTCAGATCATACAGATCCTGATCAATAATCACAGTTGCGTCCTCACAGATATGAAGAATACTGCAGGGAAGCTGGGGATCCACATGATCACTTTCTAACAGTTTTTTTATTGCCGGCGCCTTTGCTGCTCCTGTTGCCACTAATATGACCTTGCTTGCAGTGGTAATACCATACATTCCCATGGTAATCGCACTCCTTGGTACATCAGACTCCTTTTCGAAGAATCTGGCGTTGGCTTTGATCGTATCCTCAGCCAGCTCTACTCTGTGTACTGATGCAGTAAAATAAGTATTCGGCTCATTAAATCCAATATGACCATTATTTCCGATTCCCAGAATCAGGATATCAATTTTATTATTCTGAAGGAAATCATTGAACCTTTTTTCCTGCTGCACCGCATCCGCTGCTCCATCTACCAGAAAAATATTTTCTTCCTTTAGATTGACCTTTGAGAAGAAATGCTGATCCATAAAATAGCCGAAGCTCTGATCATGTCCCCTTGCCAGGCCTTCATATTCATCCAGATTGACTGTTCTGATATCCGAGAAATCAATAAGTCCTCTTTTGTAGTCGTCAACCAGACATTTATACATTCCAATCGGAGTGCTTCCTGTCGCGAGTCCTATCAGTGCATTCCTTTTATGCTCAATGATATTTTTATAAAGATCTGCTGCCACACGGCTACTCTCTTCATAGCTTTCTGTAACGATCAGTTTCATGCCTTTGCCTCCGCTGCCAGCATTGCTCCCACACCGCCTGCAGGATGAACTACCTTGAAGTACTCCTTGTCGATACCGTTATACAGCATACAGCCGATGGAAATTGCATCAAACAGTGCAAATACAGCTGTTACTGATGTAGTTGACAGGCACTGATAAGGGCATGCCTCAGGTCCTGTATGAAGGATCAGATTCAGATCACTTTCCTTTGCAATAGGAGAATCCGGATTCTCTGTTACTGTAATTATCTTTGCTCCACGAAGCTTTGCAACGGGGATCAGATTGATCATCTCTGTGGTCTTGCCACCCTTGGAAATAATAATGATGATATCTCCTGCACGAATCATACCATAGTCACCGTGAGGTGCATCTGCAGGATTCAAAAACTGAGAAGCCCTGTCCACACAGTTAAATACCTGAGATACCTTCTTCGCACATGCGCCAGATGTACCGCATCCGGTAGTAATAATTCTGCCCTTGCATTCAGCGATCATTTGCACTGCCTTGATATAGCTTTCTTTATCTACTGTATTTGCCAGCTCTGCCACTGCATGTGACTCATTGGCAAAGGTATGTAACGCACTCTTATAAATCTCTTCTCCTGAAATCATGTATTGCTCCTTCCACTTCTCTCTAGTTTCTTGCTTTTTTTACCACATCCATAAACGCTTTCACACGCTTATGGTCTACCTGGTTTTCGAACTTGCCATCATGTTTAAAGGTTGTTCCAACAACAGCACCGTCTGCAATCTCAAGAAGTCTCTCAATGGTGTCCACTCTGCATCCAGTATTAGCAAGTACTACAGTATCAGGGACCGTCTGCTTTACCGCTTCCAAGGTTCCTACATCTGTTGCACTCCCTGCTGTCAATCCGGATACACAGAGAGCATCCGGTCTGCAGTTAAATACAGTGGATTTGGCAATCTGCGTAATGTCACGCGATGCAAGATAAGCTGCTGCCTCTGGTACGATATTAAACAATAATTTTACGTTTTCTGCACCAATAGCTCTCTGATGTCTTACTGTCTCTCCGCAGTTGGTATCCCAGATTCCAAAATCACTGGCATACACGCCGGTAAATATCTCTCTGATAAATTTCGCATCTGTTGCAGCTGCCAAATCCAGAGAGGCTTTTGGATCCCATAAGACATTGACTCCATAAGGAATTTTGATTTCTGACTGCAGTTCCCCAATGACTCTTGCCATGGCAGCTACTGTCTCTTTCTTTACATCTGTCAGATAGGGCAGGCTATATTCATTGCTGAACATAATGGCATCTACGCCACCCTCCTGAAGTGCATCAAGATCTTCTCTTGCCTTTTCTATTACCCACTTCATTCCTTTGGTTTTGTCATAATAAGGATCTCCAGGCATGGGCTGCATATGCAGCATGGCAATAATTGCTTTTTCTGTTCCGATAACTTCTTTTAACCAGCTCATAACCATCCTTTCCTATACCACAATCAAATGCGGTACCTTCTCTTCCAGCACTTTTCGTTTTTCCTCTCCGATACCTTCATCCGTGATGATGCAGTCAAAATCTTCTATATCACACACTTTTGTTAATGCTTTCTGTGAAAATTTACTGCAATCGGAAATCAAGACTCTCTTTTTTCCGCTATTTAGAATGCTTTTTTTCATTCCAATCTCCATAAAATTCGAGTTAAAGACCCCTTTATCTACGTTGACCGCATCGGCTCCCAGAAAGGCTATATCCACATATAATTTTTTTATGAGTTCTTCTCCTATGTCTCCTACTAACGCACTGTATCCATCTCGCCTTACACCACCGGTAACAATCATAATAGATGTTGGATCCAATCTTACCGCATATGCAATATCCAAATTGTTCGTTATGACTGTCAGGCGTTTTACAGTGGATAACTGCTCTGCCAGCATATAAGCAGTTGTTCCGGAGTCAAGGAAAATACTATCTCCATCCCTTATCAATTCCGCTGCCGCCTTTGCAATTCTTTTTTTCTCTGGAATCATAACAGATTTCTTTTCTGTATAGATTGCTTCAAAACCGGTTCCACGATGTAATATCGCCCCTCCGTGCGTCCTTTCAAGCAAACCTGCGAGTGCCATATCATCCAAATCTCTCCTTGCTGTTGCTTCAGATACACAGCAAAGCTCTGCAGCCTCTTTTATTGAGATACTGTCACTTCCAGATAGAAAGTCTAAAATTTTTTGTTGACGTCCTGCTGGTATTGAATTATTTGTCTGGTTCATATTGTGTTTTCCTTTCTTGATAGTAATTTATCACAAATTGCAATAATTTGCAATATTATTTTTTGTAAAATTTCAATATATTTCATAATATTGCATTTTATTGCATTTGTGTTATTATTATATATGAAAGATTTTACTGCAAATATTACAAAATTCATAGCAAATGGAGGTTTTTATGCAATTTTCTTTTATTTTTGACATGGATGGTCTTATTCTGGATACAGAAAAAATTGCAAGAAAGGTGTGGCCGCTTGTCTACGATTTCATAAGTGAGCAGGAAGCTGACGATGACTATCTACATATTGTTGGGAGGTCAAATCCGGCAATTATTGCTTACCTGTCTGCCAAATATCCCGATCAGCCAATTGAAAAATTTAACAATCGTATTGATGAAGAAATCGTGAAATATGTTTCCATCCATGGTGCCGGCATCAAAGATGGTGTCCTGCCCCTGCTTGATTTTCTAGACAGAAACCATATAAAAAAAGCTATTGCCACTTCCAGTCAACGTAATGTTGCGACTGCTCTTTTGAGTAGAGAAGGACTTCTTCATCGTTTTGATATTATAGTCTGTGGTAATGAAGTTATGCACTCCAAACCAGCACCTGATATTTTTTTGGAAGCAGCTGCAAAATTAAACACAATACCATCCAATTGTTACGTTTGCGAAGACTCTTATAATGGAATTATAGCTGCCTTCAACGGAAAGATGATTCCTATAATGGTTCCAGATCAGGTTCCTCCAAATGACGAAATGCGTCAAAAAGCTTTTCGTATCTATTCAAAGCTTTCCGATATAATTCCATATTTAATTAAACAGTATAATCTACATGAATAATCATGTGAACTAACTAAAAATACTTGCAATGTCAACGAATTATTCAACATTGACATTGTTAATTAAAAAAATTATAATTTAATCAAAGATTTTGGGCACATTTTGACAATTTTTATCTTTCACACGTATATCTAACGGAGATATTATGAGACGAGTAAATACCGCAGACCTGATTCCGGGAATGGTTACAGCTGAAGATGTTCTCAGTTACAATAACCAGCTTATTCTGCCCAAAGGGCTTATTTTAAACGACAAAACAATTACCAAGCTGGCTTTTTATTCCATTCTGCAGGTCAAAGTGGAAGATGTTACCGAGGATATTGAAAGCTCCATAGACACAGAGCCTTCTTATACGGAAAAAATCAGAAAAAGTCCCGAATTTATCAAATTCAAAAAGGAATTTGAATCCGATGTGGATAGCTTTAAGAGCGTAGTTAACGATGTGGTCGAAAAGGGTGCCCCCTTAGATGTCGAAAAACTCATGAATCACACTTTGAACATATTAGATCCTGCATGGACATGTCCCAACATTTTCGATATGCTCCATTGCATGCGGGAATATGACGATGCCACCTATATCCATTGTATGAATGTAGCCTTAATCTGCAACGTATTTGCAAGGTGGCTGCGGCTCAGTGAAGTGGAGATTCAGTACGCAACCATCAGTGGACTTCTCCACGATATCGGCAAAACCAAAATTCCAGACAAAATCATCAAGAAGCCGGGAAAGCTGACAAACGATGAATACAATACCATCAAACGTCATCCTCAGGAAGGCTATCTGATGTTGAAAACCTCTACCCTTCCCGACGGCATCCTCAATGCTATTCTGATGCATCACGAGCGTTGTGACGGTACCGGCTATCCTCTGGGACTTACCGGTGATAAGATCGGCGATTATGCAAAAATCGTTTCCATCGCCGACGTTTATGATGCCATGACCTCCGCAAGAGTATATCGTGGTCCTTTATGTCCGTTTAAAGCCATCGCACTTTTTGAGAGCGAAGGACTGCAGAAATATGATCCGAAATATATTCTGGTTTTTCTGGAAAATGTGGTAAATACCTACCTGCTGAACAAGGTAAGACTAAATAACGGCGTTGTGGGAAAGATTGTATTTATCAACAAGGAACACCTTTCCTCTCCCACGATTCAAACTGATCACGGCTTTCTTGATCTGAGCATTCATCCGGAATTAAGTATCGAGGACATTATTTAAGCTGCCATGTTGTGGCAGCTTTTTTAGCTATTCTTCGGCTTCACGATAAACTGGAGGAGCACCCTGCAGGTGCGGAGAAAATCAATCAGAAATGCACCGTTTACACCATTATCCTTAAGAGCCCGGTGTCCTTCTCTCAAAGATTTCAGATAACTTCCCGTATCGGAGGTGCTGGTTCCACCGTAATACATTCTGATGATGGTTCTTGGAAGATAGGCAAGTCTATTTTCTTTGTCCTTTAAAAAACGAATCATAAACTCATAATCTGCGGCTATCCGATACTCCGGATTGTATAAACCATACTTCTCATAGATCTCCCGTTTCAGGAAAAGAGTAGGATGCCCCGGCATCCATCCCAGGTAAAGACTTTTTTGCGGCCCCATTTTCCAGTACCTTACAACTTTTGTCTCATCGGCATAAACAAGATCTGCGTGAGCGCCCACACATTGTGAGTTGTCTTCTATTGTCTTTACCATCTGTGACACCACATCAGGGTGCAAAAAAGATCATTAAAAAATACGATGATATCACCTTCCGCCAAGGCATATCCCTGATTCATGGCATCGTAAATCCCACGATCAGGACTTGAAGTCCACTTTACCCTGTAGCGGCTTTTGCTCTCGTATTCTTTAATAATCCTCAAAGTATCATCTGTAGATCCGCCATCTTTGATGTTCACTTCTATCTAGGGATAATCCTGCTGTTCAATACTTTCCAATGTTCTTGCAAGATTCTCGGCACTGTTATAGGTGGTCAGGATCAAGGAAACTGTTTTTCCCACAAGCATTTCTCCCGGGTGTAAGGATTAACCGATCTTAAGTCGGAACTTCTGTAACTCCCGCTCCGTACATACTTTTTCAATCTGGGCTCCCAGACTCTGGAGTTTCTGGGGGAAGTCCTCATACCCTCTTTCAATAAATTTAATATCATCGATTGTGGAAATGCCTTCTGCGGCAAGAGCTGCTGTCACAAGAGCCGCACCTGCCCTCAAATCCGGAGCAGTCAGACTGGCACCTGTGTATTTCGGCACACCGTCGATAATTGCTGTGTTGCTCTCCACTTTAATGTTGGCTCCCATTCTGGTAAGCTCATCCACATATTTAAAACGATTCTCAAAAATACTTTCCGTCACAATGCTGGTACCCTTGGACAATCCCAGTGCCACTGTGATCTGCGGCTGCATATCCGTTGGAAATCCGGGATAAGGCAGTGTCTTTACATGAGTATGTGTCAGGGGTTTGGCTGCAACAACGCGAACTGCGTCATCCGATTCCTCCACCTCGCATCCGATCTCAATCAGCTTGGCGCTGATGGATTCCAGGTGCTTTGGAATCACATTCTTGACCGTCACATCTCCTCTGGTCACTGCTGCCGCAAACATAAATGTACCTGCTTCAATCTGATCAGGAATAATCGCATATTCCGTGCCGTGAAGCTTCTGTACTCCTTTAATTCTGATCACATCAGTTCCGGCTCCTTTAATAGATGCGCCCATACTGTTTAAGAAGTTTGCCACATCCACCACATGCGGCTCTTTTGCTGCGTTCTCAATAATTGTCTGACCTTCTGCCATTGCTGCTGCCATCATGATATTGATGGTAGCACCCACAGTTACCACATCAAGGTAAATATGGCTTCCGACAAGACGTTTTGCTTCTGTAATGATCAGTCCATGTTCAATTCTTACATCTGCCCCCAAAGCCCGAAAGCCTTTGATATGCTGGTCAATAGGGCGAAGACCGATATTACATCCACCCGGAAGAGCTACTTCCGCTTTTTTATATTTTCCAAGTAATGCTCCCAGGAAATAATAGGAAGCTCTGATCTTTTTGATACTGTCATCTTCAATTATCAGATCATTGATGGTTCCGGCATTGATCTTAATGGTATGTCTGTCAAGCTTTTCCACCCGGATACCGATGCTTTCCATGGCCTGCAACATAGCCATAGTGTCACGCAAATCCGGCACATTTTCTATCGTTACGGTTTCATCCGTCATAGCTGCTGCCGCAAGAATAGCCAGTGCTGCATTCTTTGCACCACCGATCTCCACTTCGCCAACTAAGGGATTACCGCCTTTAATTGCATACTGTTCCATGAGGATACCTCTATCTATAATGCCGCTGCGCGGCGCTTGATTTTATTCAATACGTTACATTATAACATATTTTATGCATTTGTAAATCTCAAACATCAGTTCAGGTATTTCAGAGGGTTCACCTGGCTGCCGTTTATCAGGATTTCAAAGTGAAGATGAGGACCTGTACTGATACCGGTATTTCCGCTCAGTGCAATCTTTTGTCCCTGAGAAACTGTCTGTCCGGCCGATACCAGCACCTTACTCAAATGTCCGTATCTGGTCTGTCTGCCATCGGGATGATTGATATAGACAACATACCCATATCCGCTTCCCCAGCCTGCTTTTGCCACCACGCCTCCGGAGGACGCAACAACCGCAGTTCCCGTCGGGGTTGCCCAGTCTACACCTTTATGATAAGTGCTTGCTCCCTTCTTCGGTGCGCTTCTCTTGCCGAAGGTAGAGCTCAGTCTTCCGCCTGAAATCGGCTTGATATAGGAAGGCGGGATCTTGGTTCCTCTCTCTACAATCTTGGGAACTGCCTCATAGGTGATCTCTTCCTTAATAATCTCTTCACTTACCTTCTTATCATTTTCAAAAGAAACCACTGCAACCACTTTTCTGTGGCCGGCAGAAGGTTCCTGCAATGTCTTGGTTTCCGTGGTATACCAGTCATCATTATCCACATAGATAATATCTGCCTCGTAGTCCTCCTCATAGTAAAGCTCTTCCTGACGCTCTACAGTGAGCTCCGGCTTGGGCACCATGATCACAAGTTCATCTCCGGCACGGATCATGGAATTTTCATCATCCAGAGTATCATTCATTTCGATCAGTCTGTCCAGCGGAATATCTGTCTTCAATGAAATTCCTGACAGCGTATCACCTGATACCACTTCATACACTTCATTTTTTTCCTGATCCTTTGTCACGATTTCAATGGCATCTCCAACCTCTGTGAGTTCTTCGTCCGAGAGATATGCTTCTACCACTTCGATAGTATCTCCGAAGTTCATGGAAATTAACCCGAGATCATAATCTTCAAAATCTTTTTCTACATCAGGCTCCACGCTTTCAAAAATAGCTTCCATTTCCGCATCGAAACCGGCATTTACGCTGACAGCCTCCTGGGCCAGCTCCTGTTCCTGTACCTCTTCATTGGAAATAGCGTTAGCTGTGAGAACAGGAAGTTCTCTCGCAGGATCAAGAAACAGTTCTGCAACATAACTGCCCTGCTTGTCCGTGTTATACTTGTCAAGAGCAGCCTGCAATACCGTAAGAACCTCCTCCTTACTGGAAAGATTGATCATGATATCATTAATTTTGACAACATAACACCTGTTCATGGTCTGCCTTACATCATCTGCAAGAACCATGGCCATATGCGCCACCACTTCCTCTTTGGAATCGGTCTGTCCAAAAAGAACTTCGTTTCCTATTGTTTCGATTTCACTCTCCACAAGGACAAGTTCCTTGCTGTCTCTTGCAATCTGCTTTCTGGCTTCCAGCGCATACTGCTCCGCTTCTGCAGGTGAGCCCACAACGCCCACCTCAGTACCATTTAAAAGCACCGTAAACATATTATCTCCCGTGTGCTGAAAACCAACATACACAGGCAGAAAAAAGATACTGACAAATACTGCCAGCACCGCTATTTTCAAATTTCTGACATGTAACCTTTTATAATAACGTGATATATGCTTCATGGGATTCCTCTTGTAACATTTTTGTAACAATCTCATTCTAACAGTAATTTTTTTGCTTGTAAAGAGTATGTTATATTCAGGAAAATTCTGCTACACTATATTTATAAAAATGGCAGGAGGCTTTCATGGAACATATTATTTTTCATATTGACGTCAATTCCGCATATTTAAGCTGGAGCGCCCTTTCTCTCCTGGAAAAGGGCAGCAAGACAGATCTGCGCCAGATTCCTGCCATTATCGGAGGAGATATGGAAAAGCGCCACGGTGTGGTACTTGCCAAATCCATTCCCGCAAAAAAATACGGTATTGTCACAGGAGAACCTATTGTAAACGCCATGCGAAAATGCCCTTTCCTCAGGCTGGAAGCTCCCGACCATCACCTTTATGCAGAAAAAAGCCGTCAATTGATGCAGCTATTGTCTGATATCTGCCCTGAAATAGAACAGGTCAGTGTGGATGAATGCTACATGGATTATACCCCCATCAGCCATCTTTATCCGTCTCCTTATGAGGCGGCAGTCATGATCAAGGACAAAGTCCGTGATACCTTCGGTTTTACCGTGAATATTGGTATCTCTGACCGTAAAATCCTGGCAAAAATGGCTTCCGATTTTAGAAAGCCGGATCTCGTTCACACGCTTTATTCATACGAAATCAAAGAAAAAATGTGGCCTCTTCCGGTTTCTTCCCTGTTTATGTGCGGTAAATCCAGCGTGGAAGTTCTGCGCAAGCTTGAAATAGAAACCATAGGCCAGCTTGCCGGGACCGACAAAAAAATCCTGGAGGCTCATTTAAAAAGCCATGGTACCCTATTATGGGAATATGCAAACGGAATCGATGATTCTCCTGTTGTCTCGACGCCTCCGGATTCCAAAGGAGTCGGCAACTCCACCACTTTGTCAAAAGATGTTACCGAAAGAGAAGAAGCCTGTAAAACTCTTCTTTCTCTCTCCGAGTCCGTTGCTGCGAGACTCAGGAAAGCAGGTCAGCTGGCCGGTATGGTCAGCGTGGAGATCAAATACAGCAATTTTCGAAGTGTCTCCCACCAGACCATGCTCTATTCTCCATCCGATACCAGCCGTATCATTTATGATACAGCCTGCCGTCTCTTCGACGAACTTTGGGATCATTCTCCCATAAGGCTTCTTGGCGTGCGCACTTCCAAACTCGTCTCTGCCACAGAGCCCATACAGCTCAGCCTCTTTGACTTAAATGCAGTTGCGGGGAATGAAAAGGAGCCGGCATCCGAAAAGCTTGCCGCTCTTGATAAAGCGCTGGATGATATCCGAAACAAATTCGGGAACGATGCTGTTGTGAGGGGCAGTCTCCTTTCCCCGAAAGGTAAGGACGCATCTCACAGATCGCCTTAGCACGCAAAAAAAAGACAGCTGATAAAGGTTTTATCGGCTGTCTTATCAATCTTAGTTTATCTTCTTTTTGCCTGTGCTTTTTTTCCTGACACTGTAACCAAAGGTTCCGATTTCTTTTCCAAGCGTAAAATAGGTTCCATGGGAATAGACCAGGGGCTGTGCTTTTGTAAAAGAAAATTTTCCTTTCTCATCCATATATGCTTCATCGGCGTGAACCGCCACCACCTCTGCGAGGAACATATCATGTGTGCCAAGAGGAATTGTCTGCGTCACTTTGCATTCAATGTTGACAGGGCTTTCCTTGATCAGCGGTGCTGATATCTTTTCGGCAGGCATAGGCGTCAGTTTCATCTCTTTGAACTTATCAACGTCTCTTCCGCTCTTCACTCCGCAATAGTCTGTGGCAAAGGCCAGATCACGGGCCGTAAGGTTGATCACAAATTCTCCGGTTTCCCGAATCATCTCATAGGAATACCGCTGTGGTCTGACAGAAATAGACACCATGGGAGGATCACTGCAAATCGTCCCTGTCCACGCCACCGTAAAAACATTGATTTTTCCCCGTTTGTCCGCCACAGAAACCAAAACCGCCGGAAGGGGATAAAGCATATTTCCCGGTTTCCAACTCTGTTTTCCCATATTACACCTCTTATATCGCTTAAAACAGGCCTAAAATCTGTACTGCCAGAATACCAAGATTCGCAAGGGAAAGTATCATGGTAATAATCGCAAAAGGTAAGATAATCTTCGTGCCTTTTGCTGCCTTTTCCTGGGCTTCCTTCAGTTCATTTGTCTGCTTTTCAAGTTCCTCGATCATGGCAGCCTGCACGTTGCGGTACACTTTCACATTATCGGTGTGCAGAAAGTCTTCCAGGTTCTTAAATGCCTCATCCTGCTTTGTAAGAAGCCCGGACACTGCCTCTGTTATCTTCTCCAGATTATCGTTATCAGAATTGTCTTTAATCTCTGCAATCTTTGCAAGGCTCTGCGCCACTGCCTGATTAATGCCTGCTATAGAAGCATCCGATGTCTGCTGGATTCCTGCTATAGACAAATCTGAAGTTTGCTGAATTCTGCTGACAGAAGCACTCTCCACTTCACCTACCGTCTTTTCAAGCTTCTCGCTGGCCTGTTCGGCAAGATTCTGTACTCCCTGAGCACTTTCCATATTTTTCAGGTTAAGCTTTCTCATTTCCTGGAGACAATCATCATACTTCTCAATCTGCTCCTTAAATACAGCCACCTGATTCTCAAGATTCTCCATTTCTGCTGCATCTGCTGCCGCATTGGCGCGAATCATATCCTGTGAATTTAACTTCTGTGAAATCTTATCCATAAAGTTGTCCATCGCTATTCCTCCGAGTATATTGGGATTCTATCTATACGTAAGCATATACTAAAAATATTTTATCACTTTTGCCGTGAGTTTACAACACAGCATCCCAAATCAATTTTCATGTGGGCAGCATTTGCATCTAATTGTGCAATTTGTACATTTTTTTCTTGTTTTTTTGTACTCCTATGTAATAATTAACGATAATTTCATATCGTGTTCATAATTTATTCATAATTTTGCGGTATATTATATTTAAATCAAATGAAACAAATGATTGATTACGCAAAACCAAAACAGATAAATTTTTTCATAATAGCCCAGGCGCAGCGATGTGTCTGGGCACTCCTCATTTATTGGAACAGTTCAGGCATACATATGTGCAAGCAGTACAAAATGTGCTCGCACTGCAAAAATAGCCGGGATAATCCCGGCTATTCGTTTCTCTGATGAATCATCTGTATTTCTTCGTTCAAGGACAACATTCTTCGGTCCAGTTCCGATGCCATCTTGGAACACTCTATTAATTCATTCTTTATATAGGCCGGCGCATTTCCTTCAAACTTATAATTGATCTTATGCTCCAGACTTGCCCAAAAGTCCATTGCTACCGTCCGGATCTGAATTTCCACCTTGGTATCCACAATTCTGTCGGACAAATATACCGGTACCGTCACCAGCATGTGATAACTCTTATATCCGCTGGGCTTTGGATTTACGAAATAATCCTTCACCGAAATCACCTTAATATCACTCTGATTGCTTATCATCTCCGCAATCCTGTAAATATCCGAAGTAAATGAACAGATCACCCTGATACCTGCAATGTCATTGACATGCTCCACCATATTCTGAATAGTAGATTCATAGCCATGCTTCTTTAATTTCTTGACAATGCTTTCGGAGGTCTTCACCCTGGACTTAATATGTTCGATTGGATTATACCTATGTACATGCTGAAACTCATCATTCAATATTTCCAGTTTAGTGGAAATCTGCTTCAGTGCTGAGTTGTATATAAGCATGACTTCTTTCCAGTTGTCAATATCGCTGTCTTTTTGTGTTCTTAATTCCATTCTGTCTCATTCCGCCCCTATTACAAATTCCTGCAAATTCATTTTGCATCCCCATAGGACCATTGTACCATATATTTTAGTAAATGTACACTTTTCACAATTTTTTTATATTTTTTTAATTTTTATTGTGAATTTTTCATGCTATATGTGAGAGCCAAAAGATATCTGCACTTCTATATATATGGTAAGAATTGATTTTTATTCCAAAAATCAGTCTTCCTCTATCACGTGAATTTCAAGGAAGTCAAAATCAATAGCTTCCACGAAATTATCCTGGGTAAATCTTGCTTTATCGTGGCGTTTAAATTCTGTGATTGTAGAGTCAAGCCAAATGGGTTTTCCAAGATCAAATTGGTAACAAATTTCTTCCAAAGCTTTGAAAACCTTATGTGTACGGGTATCCTGCTCATCATTGCAAATAACCGTGTCCTTGATCATATGATTGTCTTTCCAAATTTTTCCCCACAAACGAAACATGATTTTCCTCCCGGAATTCTTTATCTGCTTTGCAGCATTTATCAGTATATAAGATTTTCCCTGCAATGTAAAGTTTATGCATAAACTTATTGACATGGCAAATAATATGTTGTAGTATTCAATTATGCTTTATGTAGTTTTTAAAACTACGTTTCGTGACAGGAGGTATTCTATGCAGATTACAATTCGTGAACCGGGCAGTGCCATTACGCATTTTATTGCCATGATGATGGCTGTCTTTGCAGCCACTCCACTTTTGATAAAAGCCGCTCTCTCATCAGACGGCAAGATCACTTTGCTTGCACTCGGCATTTTTTGTATCAGTATGATTCTATTATATGGAGCAAGCGCCACTTATCACTCGCTGAATATCAGTGGTAAGGCGCTGCGTATCTTTCGTAAGATCGATCATATGATGATCTTTGTGCTGATCGCAGGTTCCTATACACCGGTCTGTCTGATCATCCTCGGCGGAAAGCTGGGCTACACACTTCTTTCCGTAGTATGGGGAATCGCCCTTTTTGGCATGATTCTGAAAGCCTGCTGGGTCACCTGTCCCAAGTGGTTTTCTTCCGTTATCTACATTGCCATGGGCTGGGTATGTCTCGGTGTCTTCGGAACACTCTGGAACGTGCTCCCTCATGCTGCCTTCGGCTGGCTTCTGGCAGGCGGTATCATCTATACCATCGGCGGTGTGATTTATGCCTTAAAGCTTCCCATTTTTAACGGAAAGCACAAATTCTTCGGCTCCCATGAGATTTTCCATCTGTTTGTCATGGGCGGAAGCATCTGCCATTTCATTTTTATGTATCTTTATGTAGCATAAGCAAGAGACTTTTTAGAAAAACCGCACGTCAAAAATTACATTATGAAAATGCCTGCTCACTAAAGCATTTGCAAAGTGAACAGGCATCTTTTATTTCCATCTGTTGTCTTTTTAACTAGTCCTCATATCCGTTCGGATTATTGCTCTGCCATCTCCAGGAATCAGCACACATATCCTTGATACCGTACTGTGCTTCCCAGCCAAGCTCTCTCTTTGCCTTGCTTGCATCGGAGTAGCAGGTTGCAATATCGCCGGGGCGTCTGTCCTTGATCACATAAGGGATCTTCACGCCGGTAGCTTCCTCAAAATTCTTTACAATATCCAGAACACTGTAGCCTACTCCCGTACCAAGGTTGTAAATACAAAGTCCTGCTTTTTCTTCAATCTTTTTAAGTGCCTTTACATGACCGATGGCCAGGTCGACTACATGGATATAGTCACGTACGCCGGTTCCGTCAGGCGTATCATAATCATCACCGAACACGCCAAGTTCTTTTAACTTACCGACTGCAACCTGTGTGATATAAGGCATCAGGTTGTTGGGAATACCATTGGGGTTCTCACCGATGGTTCCGCTCTTGTGAGCTCCGATAGGATTGAAGTAACGAAGCAAAATCACATTCCATTCCGGATCTGCCTTCTGCATATCTGTGAGAATCTGCTCCAGCATGGACTTAGTCCAGCCGTAAGGGTTGGTGCACTGTCCCTTGGGGCATTCCTCGGTGATGGGGATGATGGCAGGGTCACCGTAAACGGTTGCAGAGGAAGAGAAGATGATGTTCTTCACACCATGCTGTCTCATCACATCCACCAGAGTCAGAGTACCTGCAATATTGTTTTCATAATACTCCCAGGGCTTCTGTACGGATTCTCCCACCGCCTTGAGGCCTGCAAAATGAATACAGGAATCAATTTTTTCCTTCTCAAAAATTTTATTTAAAGCTTCTCTGTCAAGAATATCAGCCTTGTAGAAAGTAACCGGTTTACCGGTGATTGCTTCCACTCTCTTAAGACTCTTCTCGCTGGAATTCGACAGATTGTCAACTACCACTACATCATAACCTGCACTCTGCAGCTCCACTACTGTATGGCTTCCGATATAACCGGCACCGCCTGTCACTAAAATTGCCATTCAAATCTCTCCTTCCGTTACCTTACCTCTTAAATAAATCTCTAGCATAGATGTTTCTTATTAACGCAAGTTTACTTCATTTATACCGTGTTCTACAAGACATGAATGTTATCCAAACCTGTCAAAATGTTAACTTCATCATTATCATACTAATAATGTCATGTATAAAAGGAACTTCAAACTTTTATCTTTTCATAATGTGCATAAAATCAATTTATGGTGATTTTGGGCACTGCGCAAATAAGACGCATGAAAACGTGGAAGCCTTTGCTGAACACGTTTTCAATCTCTGCGGCTTATTGGAGCGTCCAGTGCACATGAACCATAAATTGATTTTCTGACACATATCACAAATCAACATATTTACAGCTCTATCCCATTCTCCTTACACAGCTTTCTTGCGCTCTCCACGGAATCCACCCCTGTCTTATTCTTGATAGGCGCAAACTCCCTGTTTCGCTCCACCTCGAAAGGCAGACAGCTGTCCAGCTCATGGATCATATCAAGTACCAGCTGTTCAAATTTGTATCCGTTGGGAGCTTCAGGTTTTACGGCTTCTCCCTCTTCATTGATATAGGGGATCTTCTTCTCCACAATATGAAGAGGCAGATTCTTTTCCCGAATCTTTTCCAGGTCGGAAACGCGGAAGAGATAATTTAAGATCACTCCGAAATAATAAGCGGGATCACCATTCTCGTCTTTGGCATTCGCAAGCTCCTCCGTCAATTCATAGTATTCAATGATGGACGGTCTGCCGTCCTCAAGACACATGACGCCCACCTTTTCATCCGGTGCACATTTTCTGACCACCTTGGAACCGCAGGCACAGCCGGCATCAATCACGGCACCGATAAAGCAGGGATCCGCAATCCTCTGAAGCACGTTGTCTACAGCAAACACATTCAGCCATTCCACCCCATCCGCCATGGCTTTCTGCGCAATTCCCCACTTATACATGGAGGAGTACCAACCGCCGTTACCGTTTGGAGAAGTGGATATCTTTCCCTTTTCCTCCATATATACCTTGCCGTCGTAATCGGAAGCAGGAGCCATCTCCTGGGTAAAAAAGGTTACATAATCCTGATTGTAACCAAAATAATCATGCTTCTTCAAGAAAGCCATGGTTGCCTCATGGTTTTTGTCACTGGTCATCACATAGAGAGGAATCCAGCTTTCTGCCTGTTTTACCACATCCATCAGATTCTCAATAAGGCGCTGGAAGATATAGACATCTCTGGTGATACCGATATTATACATTCCCTTAGGGTCATCAGAGCCAAGTCTCGTTCCCATGCCGCCCGCAAGAAGCACGGCTCCCACCTTGCCGGCTTTGATCGCCTGAAGGCCGAGCTCTGTAAACTTTTCTTTCTTTTCTCCGATTTCGGAAAGCTGCATCGCTGCAAGAGGTGAAATCACGCCTCTCCCCACTGCCTCCTTCCTGTTTTTGCAGGATGCGAGCATGGAAAAATCCGTAGCCTCTATCTGTGCAAGGAGTGCAGTCTTCTCCTGCTCAGATAATTCATCATAATAAGCCAGCACATGCTCCTGTCCATAGTTCATTAACTTCTCCAAAGCTTCCCCATAGTTCATTTCTTTTCCTCCATTTTGACACAGATTATTCTTTATATACATAATAATGATTTTTCCCTGCTTTTTTGGCTTGATACATGGCGTTATCCGAACGATTGAACAAATCCTCCAGTTCTCTTTTTTCGGCTTATATTCAAACAGAAGAGCCGGCGTGGTTTCCGCAAGAATCCTGTACCGTTCTTTCATGACCTTAATTTCTTTCTCTAACGCTTTGATTCTGCCCTCGTAATCTTTTTCGTTCATATGCAATATCCTTTGTAAATCATGAATCGATCATTTTATAATACAATATTATTATAGTTTTTTTCCGCATAATATGCAACTGCTACTTCTCACATCTTCTCCTTATAACGGCTGTTAAGACATCGTTAACAAAACGTTAAACTGTTGTTAAAATCACTGCAAAATGCTTTCCGCCTGTCTTCTTCGTTGCTAAAATAAGGCTGAAATTTCTGAATGTGAGGTGTCTGAATTATGTTCGACGTAAATATCGGTCTGTTACTTATTATGATCATCGGTGGTCTGGCAGGACTCTTTTCCACTTTATATTTAACATTCTCCCTGCCGGCTGTTATCGTATGGAAGATTTACCGGAAAATCACAAAGGGAATTCCCCTGATGAAATAGTCCCGGAGGAACACCTGAATCTTTTTATGCATATTTTGAAGCAAAAGCAGTTTCAGGATATTTTATGGAAATCCACGTAGTGAAGCAGGGAGATACCGTAGATACCATTGCCGCCTTCTACGGCGTTTCCCCTGCCTCTGTTATCTATGACAATCAATTGGCCTATCCCTATGCTCTTGCTGTGGGCCAGGCTCTTCTTATATCCACATCTCCGGTCTCTGAGCCCACCTTTTCCGCTTACTCAGGAGGGTATGCTTATCCTTTTATTGAAGAGATGGTACTGCAGGAAACCCTGCCGTTCTTATCCTATCTTTTCATTTTTTCTTACGGCTTCACCACCGAAGGTGAACTGGTACCACCTACACTTGATGATCAATTTATGATACAGTGGGCCTATCGCCTTGGTGCCCGTCCCATTCTCACTCTCACGCCTTTTGGTCCGGATGGCATGTTCAACAATTACCTCATCACCACCATGGTGAATGACGAGGTTGTAAAGAACCGCCTTTTTCAGAATCTTCTGGCTGCTATGAACGAAAAAGGATTCCAGGGCGTGGATGTGGATTTTGAATATATTCTGTCCGCGGACCGTGTTCCCTTTGCCAATTTCGTGGCAGATTTACAAAATTTTCTCACACCATACGGTTATACCGTCTCGGTAGCCCTTGCTCCCAAAACCAGCGACGATCAGCCCGGACTTCTCTATGAAGGAAAGGATTACAGGCTACTTGGCAATGCCGCTGACTGGGTGCTTCTTATGACATACGAATGGGGCTACACTTATGGTCCTCCCATGGCTGTAGCCCCGATCAACAAGGTAATAGAAGTTGTAAATTATGCCGTCACAAGGATCGATCCCTCAAAAATCCATCTGGGCATTCCCAATTATGGGTATGATTGGCCTCTTCCCTATGAAAAAGGTGTAACAAAGGCACGTACCATCAGTAATACGGAAGCAGTACAGATTGCCATACGAGCCGGTGTACCGATTCTTTTCGATGAGACTGCCATGTCCCCTTATTTTACCTACACAGAAAACGGAATCCGGCACGAAGTATGGTTTGAGGACGTAAGAAGCCTCACAGAAAAATACTCTCTGCTTCCGAGCTATCAGCTCCGCGGTATCAGCATATGGCAGATCATGAAGCTTTTCCGCCCGGCCTTTCTTTTATTTCAGGATATGTTCCAGATTCAAAAGTTCTGACCGGATCACTTTGCCGGCAGCATCATTTTCAGGTAGTCTGCAAAATTCTCTCCGATGATCCGGCGCACATCTTCTTCCTTCATGCCTCTTTGAAGCAGTGCAGCCGTCAAAAAAGGGATTTGACCGTGATCTGTGAGACAATCATCCTGACTTGTGGAGATTCGCCCTTCCAGAACCGCCTTTCCGCGCTCATAGGAATCGCACAGATCAAATCCATATCCCACATGTGTTTCTCCGATCTTCTCCACCTCATACTCCACATGGCGGCACAGCATCTCCAGGTGATTTCCGGCAAGAGAACCGGCAATATATTTGCATCCGTTTACTCCCATTATGCCACCTTTGCCCGCCAATGCTCTCATCTGCTCATCTGTCAGATTCCGATAGCTGTCATAGACATTTCGGGATCCTGAATGAGTGGCAAGAAAGGGCCTGTTTGCGAGGTGACATACCTGTTCAAATCCCTCATCATTTAAATGGCTGATATCAAGAAACATGGAGAGCTCCTCCAATCGCTCAATTGCCCGGATTCCGGCTTTTGTGAGCGGTCCTTTCTTCTCGCATTTATCCCGGGCGGTGCAGCAGCCGGTTGCCAGTGCCCCTTTTCTGCTCCAGACCAGGGAAGCGCCGCGGATCCCCATCTGATACAGTTCATCCAGCTTATCAATGTCCTCACCGATGCATTCCAATCCTTCCATGTAAATTAGAATGCCAATCTTGTCTCCGGCAAGGAGAGTATTCAGTTCTTCCCTGTTCGTGACCAGCATCACCTCCGAAAGTGACTCGACCTCTTTCTTCAGCACCCGGATTTGATCCATGGCATTTTCCCATGCGCTGTCAAGGTTTTCATTTTCCACAAAAATAGAAGAAAATACCAGTTTTATCCCCGCTTTTCGGAAATTTTCCAGATAATATTTTTGAATGACGTCTGTCTCTCCTATTCTATGTCTCATAAGAATCTCCCCTGCCAGATCCAAATGAGCATCCACTACCGGGCAGCTCCTGTGAAGCGCCATCGCCCACTCCAGATTATCTTCTCTCACTGTAATATCCATGGTTTATCCTCCTTAACACAGATCAAAAAAGAAAGGGTGCAACGAAAGTCTCTGTGCACCCTGTTTCCACATCTATATGCAGTTTACCGCTTTCTTATTCCGAATGCTATTTTTCCAATTCCACCGTTTTTAAGAGTTCTCTGATCTGCTCCACAGAAAGCCATTCTGTATTGTTACCCGAGCTGTAGGAGAAGCCTTCCTGCACCTTTTTTCCATTTGTGTTGATCTTCTGCTTCTCATTCCAGGTAACCTGGGGATACACGATAAAATGCTTATCATATTCATAGGTAGTGGCAGAATCTTCCACCGTCACCATAATCTCATGAAGCTTCTCTCCCGGACGAATGCCGATCTCCGGCATCTTACAGCCGGGCAGCATGGCTTCCGCCAGATCCGTGATCTTGAAGGAAGGGATCTTACTGATAAAGGTTTCACCGCCTGTGGCTTCCTCAAGGGCCTTGATTACAAGTTCAACACCTTCTGTCAGGCTGATCCAGAAACGGGTCATGCGGTAATCGGTAATTGGCAGTTCTGTTCCTCCATTCTTGATAATATTATGGAAAAAGGGAATGATGGAGCCACGACTTCCTGCCACATTTCCGTAACGTACGATAGAAAAATTGATATCCTTGGTACCTGCATAAGCATTTGCCGCAATAAACAGCTTGTCCGATACCAGCTTGGTGCCGCCATAGAGATTCACCGGATTCACGGCCTTATCTGTGGACAGGGCAACTACTTTTTTCACATTGGTATCAAGGGCTGCATCGATCACATTCTGGGCACCGTGGATATTTGTCTTAATCGCTTCGTTTGGATTGTATTCACACGCAGGCACCTGCTTTAAGGCTGCTGCATGGATCACATAATCCACGCCCTCAAGCGCTCTTGTCAGTCTCTCCTTGTCCCGCACATCTCCGATAAAGAATCTCAGTTTATCCTTATATTCCTTAAATTCATTTTCCATGATGAACTGTTTAAACTCATCTCTGGAATAAATAATGATCTTCTTCGGCTCATAATGCGTGAGCACATATTTGGTAAAGCATTTGCCAAAGGAGCCTGTTCCTCCGGTAATGAGAATCGTTTTATTATCCAATAACATAAATTTGCCTCCGACACTGTATTATCGTACCTAGTGTATCATAAAATATTCGTAACATCAAATTTTTATTCAAATGGTTTCTCTGTAAGAGCGTTTCCTTCAATATCCACAGGTACAACACCTTCTTCAATCATCTGAAGCATCAGAGGAACAATTTCCGGGTCAAACTGTGTCCCTGTTCCCTCTTTCAATTCACTGATAATCACTTCCCTGTCAAGAGCTTTCCGATAACACCTTGCATTAGACATGGCATCATAGGCATCTGCCACTCCGATGATACGGGCAATCAGCGGAATTTCCGCCCCAGCAAGCCCCATACAGTAACCGGTTCCGTCAAAACGCTCATGGTGATATCTGGCACCTTCCGCAATTCCCTTTAAGGCAGTACAATTTTTGAGGATCTCCCCGCCGATCACGGGATGTGTCCTGATCACTGCCATCTCCTCATCCGTCAGCTTTCCTTCTTTTTTTAGAATACTATCCGGAATTCCGATCTTCCCGATATCGTGCATCAAAGCAATATAATAAATTCTCTCCTGTTCTTCCTCCGGAAGCCCCATTCTCTTTGCCAGTTCCTTGGAGTATAGCGCCACCCTTATGGAATGTCCGTTGGTATATTTGTCCTTGGCATCGATCATCTTTGCAAACGCCATCAGGAACTGTTCCGTAATCGTCTGGTATTCCCGCTGTCTCTTCTTAATACTTTTAATTTTTGCCCGGGCGATCAGATAGCAAATGCCGGCAACAACCAACAGCGTTATAACAATACAGGAAATCCAAAAAAGCGGGAACTCGGTTATCTGCTTTTTCTTATAAATAGGAACCTCGTATTCATAATTCTTTTCCGGATCTGCCGGATCATATATTCTCAAATAAAAGGTATAATTTCCGCCGGGCAGATTGGTATAACTGATACTGCTGCTCTTCTCCTGGGCAACAATCGTCTCCTGCTCATCGAATCCAAGAAGTCGGTAAGCCATTTTGCTCACTGTAGTTCCCGTATACGAAAGAGTGGAAAAATCAATGGTAATGCGGGTAGCATCCTTGTCGGCATTCACGCTTTCCGGGTGCCCATAGACCTGATCGTCCACCCGGATATCATTGATGATTCCTCTCGGCAACGGATTATCCACCCCCGTAAACCGGAACATGCTGATACCGCTTCTGGTAGAAAGATATAGCATTCCGTCTTTGTCAAGATAATTCCATGTATTGGCATTCAAAGAACCCGTAAGTCCATATGGTGAGCCGTATAACACAGTTTCCACATCCTCCGGACCAAGCAGTCCTTCTCTGTCTGCCGCAAGAATTCCGCTATTTTGCATCATATAGAGAGTACCGTCTTTTTCATATAGGTCAAAAATACTCCCAGCGCTCTTTTTAAAATTGGTAAGCTTTCTGAACGAACCGTTTTCAAAATAATACAGACTGCTTCCGGCACTGACAAAAAAGCCGGAGCCTTCCCGGTCCTTCAAGATTCGTAAAACAACTCCCTCCTGAAGTCCCTGTGCAAATCCGTAATTGGTAATCTTATCATCTGTGATTACATAAATACCCCAGCCATCACTTCCCGCATAAAGAGTGCCGTCATCATCTTCCAAAAGGCACAGGATTGTGCTGTTATCCAAACCCTTTTCGTCCTCTTTGGAATAATTTTTAATGATTTTTCCATCCTTAATGATGCTGATGCCGTTCTGGGTCCCTGCTGCCACAGAGCCGTCAGACCGCTCTAAAAGCACTCTGACACCTTCATTGACAAGACCTTCCGCGCCTGTGTAACAGATTATTTCCTCCGTATCAGGATCAAAGCTCACTACACCATGTCCATAGTAAGTGGCCACCCACAAAAGACCATTTTCCGTGGCAATCATATTTCTGATCCTGTCCTCTGAAAGAAGCTCTGTCAGGGAATTTTCCACCGGATTCCAGTTCCCGTCAAAAACGAGGAGCCCTTCATTGGTTCCCGCATAATACTGATCTCCCAGCTTTACCACAGTATTCAGCGCCACTCCGTCAAGTCCTGCCGCTTCATTCGGCGTTTCAAAGCAGCCTTTGGAATACTTCACAATACCCAGAGAAGAAGAGGCAATCCACAAATTTCCTTCATAATCCAGCTCTGCGGCATTGACGGAAGTAGCATGACGTTTATCCTTCGTCTGATAAAATTTGTCATCGGCAGTAATGCATCCGAATCCATTCAATCCCGAAATCAAAACCTGCCCGCCGTCACACACACGAATTTGGTTATGTGTGGTCACTTCACCTGTCTCATAATAAGTAATTCCAAAGGAGTTTTCGGTAAAGCCCGCATCTTTGCAGATCACTCTCGCGGCTTTCTTTCCGGCTGTTCCCAGATAAATGCTTCCGTCTTTTCCGGAAGCGATACAGTAAACCTCAGTATCATTAAAAAAACTGTCTGAGGATATCTGTTCGATCACTCTGCCCTGATCCACAACCGCACAGATTCCCTGCGACAGGCAACACCACACTCTTGCATAAGAATCCATGGCAACAGAGTAAACAATATTTCCCAGAAGAATGTCATCATCGACAGGGGTCAATTCATGATCCGTAATCTGCGCAAGCCCGGAGTTGGAAGCTGCATATATGATGCCGTTCTCTCCTTCTGTAAAATCACGAATGCACAGAAAGGAGTGATCCTCAGGTCCTTTTATTTTTACAAATTCATTGTTCTCATATACAAAAACCCCTGCATCGTTTGTTCCAATAAAAAGGCGCCCTTTTGAATCTTCAAAAAGAGCTCTGATCGAAGAAGAAGTAATGCCGTTTTCTTCTATACTGTAATTCACAAAATTTGTGCCATCATAGCGAATCAATCCGCCATAGCTGCCTATCCAGATATAGCCGTCAGAGGTTTGAATGACCACGTTTGCCTCTCCGGTCGGAAGACCGTTCTGCTCATTGTAAACTGTGGCAACATAATCTCCGAATTCATCTGTTTTTTCGGTTGCCTTTACCGTAAAGGGCATAAGCATGGCAGTCACTATTACAAAAACAAACAGCCATGTCCATGCCGATATTGGTTTTTTCATAATTTTCTCCTAATTCATCTCGTACAAGGTCCACAGATTCTTTTCAGCCACCACATGATATTCAGAAAGTCTGTCACTGCTTTGGAGCAGATTATAAAGACATTCTTCCTTATCCTCGTGGTCTGCTACATATACAAGAAGTTTGTCGCTTTTCGTCAGTTTCTCATCTGTGATCTTTTCCTGATTTCCCTGGCTTGCCAGATAAATCTCAGGAAATTCCATCAGTTCATCGGAGAGCCTCCACACGTTATCCGGAGAAGACTCATTGTAAAATACGATCACCGGCACATCACTATTTTCTTTCACATAATCCATGATGGGTTTTTCCTCCTCATAGAGGAAAAATACTTTTGTCTCCCTAAGCGCTGGCACATCCATAAAAAGGACTGCTGCAAACAAGAGTAACCAAACACCGTAATTCCATTTTAATGCGATCTGTCTGTTTTTTTCTCCGATATATCTGTTTATCAGCATTTCCGCAGGTACATAGAGAAAATACAGAAGAAGGAAAACAAGAACCCCATAAATGGGAAGCTGATATCTGTTGGAAGTTTCTCCCAGCAAAAGCGCTGTCTTGGATATGGTAAAAAAGTATCCGGCGCAGGTGAACAAAAGAAGACCCATGCCTTTTTCCGGTTTTCTCTTTTCGCGGTAAAATACTGTGATCCATAAAAGACAGATCAGCAGGATGATAACAGCCAATGTGCCGTTTACTACGTATTTATCGAACAAAGAGACAAAAAACTCAAGTCTTTCCAGGGTATTGGCGGCATTGCTGAATTCACTGACCGCCTCCGTGCCCCGATATCCCCTGAAAATATGGGACAGACTGGCCGGATAATAGAGAACGGCACAGAAAAATCCGAATCCGCAGGAAAAAACATAGGCAAGCAGATTCCTGATCCTCTTTTCCTTAAGAAGCAGAAAGCAGAATCCCACGCCCATAAAAAAGTGAAAAATAATATAGTAATACTGGGTCAAAAAACCCAGGAAAACCGTGATTCCAAGTGGGATCAAAAAACGGAACCCATAATCATTTTTTCTGATTGCCCTGATATGGAGGCAGGCACATAAAAGTACGAACAGTGTCAGCCATTGATACATGCGAATAAACATTACCCCCGACACCACTGCCGCTGAAAATCCCCATGCAAGACAGGTTAAAAAGCTGAGCAAAATTCCCTTTCTTTTCTCATCTTCCCCACCGCCTGTCACGACACTGTTATAAACAAGATACGCCAGCAAAAGGAAGCAGGGCACAAAGGCAATCAGGTTCACACTAATGCCAAGCCATTTGCTGAATACACCGGGAAAAAGAGAGCACACTGTATGGAGAATATAATAGTAAAGCGGCGGATGCACATCCCAGGACTGCATCATTTTCACCACATCATAGCGAAATTCTTCTCCCTCAAGCACCACGAAATCATTGCGGTAGCTGTCCCGGGGGAGCCATGTCCTGTCATTCACAGACAGCCCGGCCGTCTTGTTGGTAGAATAATAGGAATAAAACTCATCCTCATGGAAGCCGCTCTTGCGCGCTCCAAAATAGAGCAGAACAAGAAATTGCAAAATCAGGAGTACAAGGAACATGACCCCTATGACTATTTTTTTCTTTTTTTCCGGTAACACTCTGTCTAATTTCATCACTACCTCAATTTTTTTAGTCTCGCATGCGCTTTCCGAGCAAAAGCAGGTGCAACGGAAAAGAGCATTAAATACTGTTTATTTTTCTTTGTCAGATAAGGATTTTTTCTAATGTCCTTTCTATGCTTTTTCAGATAGTCGCATACCTGAACATAAAATACATTCTCCTTATTCATCATGGAAATGGGAATATGCAGCATATAGTCAAGCCTCTGGAACAGGGCAAAGCGTCTTGCTTCCTGTGTAAGGGAAGGATAATTTTCCAAAACCAGCTTCTCCACTCTGTCCGCATTATTCACAATATCCGTAAAGACCCTTGGAAACTCATCCTTGTTTCTGGTCCTTGTATTGCTGCCATAGCGGTAAAAAACATGATAATCCTGCTGAGGCAATATCATAACAGCAGGAATTTCCGCAAGCAGCTCTGTCAGCAGTCTGAAATCCTCATTGAGCTCTCCTTCCGGAAAGTGATGATTCTTTAAAAGAGAGGCTTTTGTCAGTTTGGTGCAGAAAGAACAGTCCCCTCTGTGCATCAGAAGCTCTCTCATGAAATTCTCGTCCTCCATAAGAATTGCTTTCTCCGGCGGTGTACAGACATTTTCCATCCGGTTTCCCTGCTCGTCAATCTCATCTCTGGAGCATTGCACCATCATAAGATTTTCGGAAAGGGCAGCAAAAAGAAGTCTTTCATACATTTCCGGCTCGATATAGTCATCACTGTCCACAAACCCGATAAAATCCCCGGACGCCTTTTCGATACCCAGATTCCTTGCGGAGGAGGAGCCCCCGTTCTCCTTGTGAAATGCTTTTACCCTCTTATCCTCCAGGGCAAACTTTTCCGCCATAGCCCCGCTGTTGTCGGTGGAGCCGTCATCCACCAGGATGATCTCCAGATTCCGATAGGTCTGTCTGCGGATCGAATCCACACACCTTGGCAGATATTCCACTGTATTATAAATGGGCACGATCACACTGATCAGCACCTGTTTTTCTGTCTGTTCCATAAATAGCCTTTCTTTCCCTGCTCATCCTCTTAAACTTTCGCTTTGTTTTTCTGTCATTAGGCGGTACATCTTCTTCGGTGCGATCACCGGTGCCTTGCTCAAAGGGCCCTCTCTGGCGGGGGTAGGTTCCCCTCGCAGAATTTCCTCTGCAAAACGGAGCAATTCTGCAGCCGCATGCTCCGCATTCCAAAGTTTTGTTATAGTCTCATAAGCTGCTCTCCCCATGGATTCCCGCTCTTTTTTGTGTGTTGCAAGATAGAGCACTTCCTTTGCCATTTCGTCAAAGTTTCCTTCCTGATAAACCATTCCGTTTTCCCCATGGCTTATCAGATAGGGAACTGCTCCTGCCTCCACATTTGCCACCACAACGCAGCCACTGTTCATGGACTCGTTGACCACAGCTCCCCAGCCCTCCAGATGATTGCTGGTAAATACATGGATATGACTATTCTCCATGATCCTTCTCACTTTTTCCGGCGGAAGAAAGCCATAAAAAATCAGGTTCTCTAAAACGCCTTCTTCCTTCGCGCTTTTCTTCAGTTCTTCCTCCATCTCGCCGCTTCCTGCCATATGGATCCGAAAATCAATGTTCTGTTCTTTCAGTACTTTTGCAAGTCCGATCATCATTTCGGGATGCTTCAGGGGAATGAATCTGCCTGCCCAAACAATGTGAAGGACCCCGTCTGATGGCTTCAGCTTCTCCCACTGATCCTCCGAATAATGAACGGTTTCCGGGAAATAACCGAAGCGGTACATTTTTCCCGGATAAGCCCTGATAATATGAAAGTCGGAGGGCACATAAGCGCCGGCGCAGAGAAGATAAACCTTTTCCTTTCGATATCTGGTGTGCTCTTTATATTTCTGCAAAAGACCTTTAGGAGAAATGGCTTTCCACTGTCCTTCCCGGTAAAGGCGCTCACTGATGCGGATCACCGGCTTACCCTTTTCAAGTCTTTCCAGTATCAGATCTTCTCTTCCGCTCCAGCCTGCGATCAGGATGTCGCTGTCCATGATCAGCTTTCTGCATGCTTCTTCCTCCTCATAAAGGCAAAGCACATAGGGAAGCGCTGCCGCGTCCGGATGCCAGCCCATATCAATGCGCTCCTGTTCCATAGGCTGTGTCTGGATAAAGCAGAAATCATCCGAAAGTTTTTCATAACATGCATTGCAAAACGGAATCTGATGATGATTAATATAATTTGAAATAAAGGTAATGGTCATACTTACGCTCCTAGGATATCCCCATAAATCTCAAGAAGTCTCCTGTAATTTGTTTCCCCGTCATGAGCATTCTTCGCCCGCCTTCTTCCAGCCTTCGAAATTCTCACGGCAAGGGTATCTCCTTCCGCATCCTTCTCCTTAGAAAAAATTTTATCGACAGCCGACGCAAGGTCAGCCGGATTTCCCGTTTCAAACAAGAGTCCCTCACTGCCATCAGTGATCATATCGGGAATGCCTCCCGCTCTCGATGCCACCACGGGCACACCGAGAAGCATAGCCTCACCTACCGTGTTGGGAGAGTTTTCCAGAACAGAAGCACACACAAAAACATTGGATTTTAAAAACTGCTGCTTCATCTCCTCCTCTGAAAGCTTCCCGAGCATCACCACCCTGTCCTCAAGATGATAGCTTTTGATCAGCGAAAGCAAATATTTCCCGTAGGCCGGAAGCTTTATCTTCTCTCTTACAGTCTGATGGGAGATCACGCTGTTTCCGGAAACATAGAGCATGGCATCCGGATATTTTTTCAAAATTTCCGGCATGGCCTGTAAAAGAAAATGAAATCCTTTGAGCGGATAATCTCCCTGTCCCAGAAAAATACTGTGCTTTTCACAGGCTTCCGGATCCCACATCCCTTCATAAAAGCTGCTTCTCATGGTCTCATTCATGGAATGATAAAGAGCTTTCCCGTTAATCCTGGAAGTTCCTTCTCTGTCAAATCTCGTTCTTCCGGTAATGTGTCCGGCCAGAGAAATGGCTTCAATTTCATTTTTCCCCCGCAGATAAAATTTTTCCTGCTGCTGCTTTAAGGAATCTCTCCGAAGGAAGTCCCGGAAAGTAACCTTTCTCTGCACCTCTTCGGGGAGTCCTGCCATATAGACCTTGGCGATCTCATAGCAGAGTCCCTGAATCCCAACGAGAGTTCTCTCAGGCTTTCCGAATGCTCTCGCCGCCGCAAGGGCATGGGGAAACTCCGTCCCGAAAATATGGATCATATCCGGCTCTGTCTTCTCAAAGATCTCCCGGAATTCTCTCTCCAGCCCGCTGTCATAAATTTCCGGTGTATTCAGATTTTCATGAAAGCCATAGCACTTTGCTCCATTGACCGTAAGACCGGAAAGCAGTTCCTCCTCTTTGGCAGTAAGCTTTCCTATTGGAAAGCAGACCGAAATCTCTATTTCTCCTTTTTTCTCCGTGATCCTGTCAAAAATACCGGAGAGCCACCCCTCCCTGTTGCTGTAGGGAAGGGAAAGCTTTCTTGCAACAGCCGGAAGCATAATATTGCAAATCCATAAAACCTTTTTCATCTTCTTATCTTTCTCCGCCATAAAGCATTCTCTTCACACGGTTATAAAATCCCGCAGTCACCTTATTTCTCGAAAGCCATGTTCTCACAGGGGCAAGGGTAAGCCACATGATCAGTTTATATTTCCTGATCTGTGCCTTAGACAGATACTGACTGACAATCTCCTGATGCTCCTTTTCGGAAAGCTTTCTATTCTTTTTCGTCTCCGAAAAGCCACCGCCCTCATAGTCGGCTATCATGGTATCACTGTAGCAAAAGAGCACATCCTCCATGTACTGTTTCGTAAAAAAGCACCAGAGGAACTGCTCATAATCGGCTCTTACGCTGTACTCTGTACAGAAAGGGTGGGCAAGAAGCAGTTCTCTGTCATAAAAGCATGCCTGATGGCAGGGCACATTCCGATAGCATGCAAATGCATCTATTCTTGGATTGGAGGTCACCTTCTGACCGGTCAGCCTCTCATAAATGTTGCCATAATAGATGCCATGGGCAGAAGGATTTTCCCGAATCAGTTCGTTCATCACTGCCAGCACATTTTCATCATAAAAAAGATCGCCGCAGTTAAGGAAATAGACATATTTTCCCCGCGCCTTTGCCACTGCCTGGTTCATGGCATCATAAATACCGGCATCCTTCGTTTCGATCACCGTGATATGTTCCCCTGAAACGAGCACTTTTTTCGCCAATTCTACTTTCATGCCCTCGAGGAATCCATCCGTGGATCCGCCATCCTTGATCACGATCTCATAATCCGTAAAGGTCTGCCTTCCGATACTGTCCAGCGTATTTTTTAATTTCTCTCCCGGGTTTAAGCAAACCACCAATATGGAAAACTGCGGTCCCACTGTATAACACCTCCATGCCTTTTTAGGTCTATCTGTCAGTTGACGTCCGACAAGATAGGCACCATATCATGAAACAGAAACGTCTCATAAGGCAGAATCCGAAAGCCCGGATTTTTTGCCTTACTCATCAAAAGTGCAAAATACAAAACACCTGCTGCCACCGTGCAGACGGTAAGAAACTTTTTCATTTTTTTATTCTCCACACCGTTTATCAGTGCCGGTATAAAGAAGATATGGGTAATCGTGAGGTAATAGCCGATTCTGGAAATCACCGGAAGGAAAGAACAGCACACATACATTACCATTGCTCCCAGATTACAGTAAAAATAAAACCGGTTTCTTCTGCTGTCCTTCACCACCTTTTGATACAAAAGAAGGGCGAGCAGAAGTACGCATAAGCACCGCACAATATTCACATAGCTGGTGCCCCCTTCCAGATATTCCGTCTCTTCATAGGTGGGATAAAGGAAAACGACCAGTTTCAGATAAAAATCCTGCAGGAAGAAAAAGGTGGAGCAGAACACAGCAGCCAGCACAAGCTGCCATTTTTTCCAGGCAACGGATGCGAGGAAATAAAGCGGAATTACTACCAGCAGAGATTTGTGTAAGGTCGCTCCGATGAGAATCAGAAAAATAAATTTCAGCCACTCTTTTCTCAGCACATAGGGAATGGCAAAGAGCGTAATGGCAAGTGCAAGATAATATCTCACCGTGCTGAAAGACTGAAAATAATATCCAAGCGCCATAAACAGGAAAAAGCTGAATCCAAAAGAATCAGCCTGTCTGTAAATCGCCGCAAGGAACAGAAGCACCGTAAAAAAAGCAAAAAAAGCAAAGACCAGCAGGTAATTTTCAAACCCGCTGATTCCATAGAGCAGCTTCACGATAAAATTAAATCCAAACTCCGTGGGAACATAGGCATCGCAGCGGATCAGATGCATGAACTCCACATACTTCGCATAATCGTTTCCCACATTCAGCCGGCATGATGACAGCGCAAACAGAATCAGAAAAACTGACAAAAGTGACAGTCCGTTCAGCATCTGACCTCTTGTGATTCCGCCCTCGTCTCTCACCTCATGATTGTTGACAAGAAGACCAAGCAGCACCGTGACGATTGCCACAAATACATACAAAATCATAAATTACCTCTATTACTCCGTTTATCTGAGTCTTCCCTCACGGATTCCTTTTTTCATCAGACCGTAGGCTTCCTTAACCGAAATCTCCCGGCACATTTCCCCACCGTGAGCCATAAGGAAACGCAGGGAAAACAACTTTGCCATTTTCCCGTACAGATGAGCATACAACACACCTCTGTCCAGGAAGAACTTTTCATTATATCCCTTAAACCAGGTGGACTCCCTGTATTTTTCTTCCCCGATCTCCTCCGTGGAGGCATATAAATGCATTCCCTTTTTCAGGCAGTCATGCAAAAACAGGCTGTCCTCCCCGTTGCTGTATCTGGCTCCGCCCCCGAACAAAAGGGAGAAACTGACGTTGCATTTCCTGATAGATTCCAATCTGACAGCCACGCTGTAGGTGGGATACCGCCCGTAATTATACCACCTGATCGGCCTTTCTTCTGTGTTGTAATAGGTAGCTCTTCTCTCATCCACTTTAAAGTTAAAGGTGATGAGATCCGCATCTGCATTCCTTTCAAAGGCAGAAAGCACCTGCTTCTCATATCCGTCATAGAAACGGATATCCTCATCCGAAAACAGCACAATATCGGCATCTGCATGAAGAAGTGCCGTATTTCTGCTAAGTCCCACTCCACGTTCTTTCATAGAAAAACAGCGGATCTGCCTGCCTTTGTATTCAAATTCTTCATAGGAACAGCTTCCACACTGGTTAACAATGATCGCATCCGTGGAAAGATTCATGCTTTCCGCAAGCGCTCTCACATCCTGTTCCACTGCTGCTGCAAGTACCTGCAATTTCATCTCAAAACTCCGTTAACGATAATATCTTCCTAAGAATTCTTCATCAGCTCTTGTGATCACCATACCGAGCACAGGGCAATCCTGATTTTCAAGAAGACTTAAGACACGCCTTGTTTTTCTGCTCACATCTTCCCCGAAAGGAAGCATGATTACTGCGCCCTTAAGTTCTCTGATTCTTGCAAGCTCGTTTTCGGAAAGCATATTCTCATTAAACGCATCCGCTTCCCACTCTTCTCCTGTCTTTACCTCATCAGGGTCCTTTGGCAACGTCCAGGTAAGGCCTCCGGCCTCTCCGTCTCCTCCTACAAATTCATTCTCACCGGCATTTAACACCAGCAAAAGTTCCGATTTGCGAAGATCACACTGATCTCCCATATCAATCATGGCAAAATGCTTTCTGTCATTTAAAAGATAAGCGAAATTTGCCTGAAGTTCTCTGGCATAAGGCTGCAACCCGGCCTGTTTTTCCATGGTCATGCCAAGTACCTTATAGGGATATTTTTTCTCTGCATCGCAAGGCACATAGACGGCATCGTCAAGTACATACGCAAAAGCCAGGGCAAGGCTGGCGATCACCGCAAAAACAACTGCTCCCGCCACACAGGCTGTGACTGCTTTGTTATCCCAATAAACACGGACCGGATCGTCTGTTCTGATCACTTCGATTCTCTTTAATTCTTCACTGTCCTTAGCGTAATCCACAAGTCCGTTTTCCACCGCTTCCTGAATTTCCCGCACAAACTTTTCCGTGCTTCCATCGACGGTAACGGTAAGAAGTCTGATATCAGATAAGATTTCTGCTCCCGTTGCTTCCCGGACTTCCTCCTTATCATATCCTTGCGGCACGTATTTCATAATCCTGTCAAGAATCGGATCCGCATCCAGAAGATCATTCCAGGTGTATCCGTTGTAATACTGGTAGACCTCACCGCTTTCATCCACACCAAAGCTGATATATAGTTTGGAAACTCCCTCATAGGTAATGGGCATACGCATGGCTCTCACTACCTGATAGGTGACACCACCGATCACAGCGCCCATAACGGTGAGCATGACAAGCAGCCATATTTTTCCCTGAAAGCACAGGTAGAACCTGCGAAGATCCATTCCGCTTTTTCTGTATTCCTCACTCATTTTGCTTTCCCTCTTCCATCCTTCCTTCTGCCTTCATAGCTGTCGTCTGCGTTTCTTCAACGCCTTCCGTACTTTCCGCCTTGATCAGAATCTTCAGTGTCAGAAGCATCAGCTTGATATCAAGCCATACTGAGTAATTCTCAATATAGGATAAATCCAGTTTCAATTTATCGTAAGGTGTTGTATTGTACTTCCCGTAAACCTGCGCATACCCTGCAAGGCCCGCCTTTACTCTCATGCGGAACACAAATTCCGGCATCTCTTCCACATACTGTCTGATGATCTCCGGGCGTTCCGGTCTCGGGCCGATAAAGGACATCTCTCCCTTCAGAATGTTAAAAAGCTGGGGAAGCTCATCAATCCGGACAGCCCTGATAAATCTGCCCACCGGTGTGATCCTGCTGTCATTCTTCGAGGCTAATCTTGCCACGCCATCCTTCTCCGCATCCACACGCATGCTGCGGAACTTCATGATCTGAAATTCCCTGCCGCCGATGGTGCAGCGCACCTGCTTATAAAGGACAGGCCCCTTGTCATAACACTTGATGCAGATTGCCGTGATCAGCATGATCGGGGAAGTGATTACTGTCAGGACAAGCGCACACACGATATCGATTAGTCTCTTTGCAATCCTCTGCTCCACTGTCAGGGCATATTCCCTGGTGAGCATGATCGGTGTATCAAACAGATGGAGCTGATCGGAACCCTTGATCAGTACATCCGGTATCTTAGGCATCATATAAACTCTGATAGACCTGCTGTAACAGTATTTTAAGAGTGTATTGCGGTCCTGCGCCGGAATATCCCAGAGAACCACAGCTCCGTATCTCTTATCGATCTCCTCTTTGATCTTCTCGGACCCTTCCTTAATATCCATGCACTTTACAATTTTGTATTTATCCTTTCTGGAAGCAAACTTCCGAAGGATATCCTCCACGGAATGCTCTCCGTGGATAAACAGCATTTCCCTCGGAGGAAATACCTTTCTGTAAAATAAGTTACAGATATTATCCCACACAATGGCAATGACAAACTGCACAAGTGTTGCCACCATAAAATGTTTGGGATCCAGCCACCAGTTGTTCATCAGGGAAAGCTGGAAATAAGTCAGGATATTGACGAGCAAAATCGCAAAAACCTGTGAGAAAAACAGGTCCATGGGTTTCAGATATCCAATCTTCAGTCCGCCATAGGTGCTGGTGAAAAAGAACAGCAGCGCAAAATATATGGCAAACATACCGATATGCCCGTTCCTTGTATATTTCAGACGGGCAGTAAATTTACTGATGGCAGGATAATAGTATTCCAACCATATGTAGGCGTAAACCGCCGTTTGCAGAAAAAGGCCTATATAGGAAAGCCAAAGCACTATTACTCTTTTTAATGATTCAAACCGTCTCACTACATTCTTCTCCTTGCTGCCCGGTAAGCCCAAAAAACAAAATGATAAGCACTGTACCAGAAGGAAAGCCCCTCCTGTACACGATACAGATACCAGATCCTTCTGACCGCCTCAAGCTTGTTGGAGGATAGGGACTTTGCCGGTCTTCTGTATATCGCCAGCACCTCATCAAGGCCGTAGGCATCAAACCCGTTTTTTAAAAGCTTCCACCACAGAGCAGTGTCCTCACTTTTTACCACCGGCATATGGATCAGTTCTTTTCCCGTTTTGGCAGTATCAAGCATCACCGTTGTGGTAAAGATCACTGTTCTCGACAGCGCTTTTTTATAAGTCAGGATTTCAGGAACATGGACGATCTTTCCGGTCCCTAACGCCCTTTCATCCCCAAATTCATAGGCGGTACAGACAAAAGCAGCCTCTTTTTTCTTCAAAAAAGCAAGCTCCTTCTCAAGCTTGTCCGTCATCCAGATATCATCCGCGTCAAGGAAAGCAATATAGCGTCCCTTTGCCGCATCGATCCCTGTATTTCTTGCTCTGGCGGCACCCTCATTTTCGTCTTTTGTAATCAGGCGGATTTCTCCGGCCTCGGAATCCTTGTCCCTTTGCTCCTTTTCCCGCCTGTCCAGATAATTTTCAATGATTTTTCTACTGTCATCCGCGGAATGGTCATCGACCAGGATCAGCTCCCATGTCCGGTACGTCTGCTTTTCCACCATATGAATGGTTTCTTCTATATAATTCCCGGCATTATAAACCGGTACAATAATACTGATCAGTTCCTCTCCGGCATTCATCTAAATTTCCTCTTTTACCAGATAGATTGGACGGTTTTTTACTTCCATATACGTTTTTGCCAGATATTCTCCCACAATTCCCAGGCAGAACAGCTGCACGCCGCTGACAAGAGAAATAATACAGACCAAAGAAGGCCAGCCGGAAGTGGGATCACCAAATAATGCCTTTCTCACAATGGTGAAGATGATAAGTCCAAAGGAAAACAGGCAGAACAGCACACCCATAAAAGCTGCAAAAGCAAGAGGTGCTGTGGAAAAGGAAGTGATCCCCTCCAGGGAATACATAAACAGCTTCCAAAAGGACCACTTGGTCTCTCCCTTTTTGCGTTCCACATTTTCAAATTCGATCCATTTGGTCCGATAACCGACCCAACCGAAAATCCCTTTGGTAAACCGGTTATATTCCTTCATGGAAAGAAGTGCATCCACTACCTGCCTGGTCATGAGCCTGAAATCTCTGGCACCGTCCACAATCTCCGTCTCTGAGATCTTATTCATCAGCTTATAAAACATTCTGGCAAAAAAAGAACGGATCAGAGGCTCACCCCTTCTGGTAACTCTTCTGGTTGCCACCGTATCATATCCCTGCCAGAGATAGCCAAACATCTCAGGCAGCAGGCTGGGCGGATCCTGAAGGTCAGCATCCATACACGCCACATAATCTCCTGATGCCTTTTCAAGCCCCGCATACAGCGCGGCTTCCTTCCCGAAATTCCTGGAAAAGGAAAGAAGATGTACTCTTTTATCTTTCAGGATCAGTTTCTTCACTTCCTCTGCCGTTTTGTCTCTGGATCCGTCATCTATATACCATAATTCAAATTCTAACTCATGTTTCTTAAAAAAGTCTTCATTCTTCATGAATTCTTCATAAAAATAAGGAACATTCTCTTCCTCATTATAGCAGGGCACGATCGCACTCAGTAATTTCATAAGTCCGCCTCCTGATTCTCATAGTTGTTTTTATCATATCACACATCAGAAAATATCACAATGACAGAAAAAAAGCGAAGCATTCTGCTCCGCTTTGTCTTTTTACTGTTCGTTTTCTTCTCTGATTGTCATTTCCATCAATTTATATATATATTTGATATTCTTCAATATATCCGGCAACATTCGAAGTTCCGCATCCGTAAAATCCTCAATCATTTCCTGTATCTCATTGTGATAGACCGTTCTACCCGTTTTGATGCTGCCACAGACCAGCTCGTCTAAAGAGCAGTCGAGTATATTGGCAATATCCACAAGCTTTTCAAGTCCTATCTTACTTTTGGCGTTTTCTACGTTGCTGATATGTTGTGTGGACAACTGTGCTTTCGATGCAAGCTCTGCCTGAGACATTCTCTTTATTTCTCTTTTTGCCCGTATTCTGCTTCCCAAATCTCTATAATCTACTGCCACCGTAACACCTGCCTGCAACAATAAATAGTTCGACATTTCTTCATTTCCAAGAATGCTATATAACCTGAGCAATATTCTATCGGAACTTTTTCTGTTTTGAAATCAAGTACAAGAATATTTTATTTGTGTAATTATATTTTCCAAAAATTTTTTTCTTATACAGAGACTGCGAGCAGGGAAACCCCTGCCCGCCTTTAGAATGCCGTGTACACTTCAAAGGAATGACATCTCAGCTGTCTTTACAGGTAAATTATACTAAAAAAATCCTTTCTTTTTCACAAATGTAATAAATCATATCTGTAAATGTTACTTTTCATCCTTGCCAGCTCTTCTTTGTCCTGGTTACCGGTATTTTCTCCCTGTTTCGCATCACCACATATCTGGGATGAAATTGTTCCACCTGTCTGCCATTGATCAGATAGGACTGATGAATTCTGTAAAATCTGAAAGAATATTTAAGGAGTTCTTTTTCCAGCTCATCCAGTTTGCCGTAAAACAAATATTCTCTGCCATTCTCCATCAAAATATGAATGACTCTCTTATCGCTGACAAAATACAGTACCTCTGATAATCTGATACAGTAGCTCATTCCTTTATATCGGAACACAAAGATGTCATGAAGCATTTGATATCTGTCCACTGCCTGATTCAGACTTTCCAAAAGATAACTTCTTTCTATTGGTTTTTCCAAATACCGGAAAGGGCACAGTCTAAACGCTTCCTTATAATACCGCTCTTCTCCGGACATAAAAATCAGGCAGAAATATTCATAAATCTGCCTGATCCTGAAAGCGGTATCAATACCGCTCAAATTGCCCTGCAAACAAATGTCTGTCAGCACAATATCATAATATCCTGTCTGTTCAATATCCGCCAACAGTTCTTCACCGGTCAAAAATATCTTTTTCTGAATGTTAAGCCGGCCTTGAAACGCCCATTCCGCAATCCTCTCCTCCATCTTTTTTCCATAGTTTTCTGTTTCCGCACATAATGCAATGCGTATCATGTAAATCTCCCCCTTGTTTGTATGATAGTAATATCATATCTGATTTTTGAGGGCACCAAAATCACGCACCGCAATGATTCCTTTATGCAATTATAGGAAATCAAAATTCTCTGTTTCGGATATCCAGTTTTTCACTTCAAACAAGTCTTTGCAGATCTTATGTGCAAGACTTCGCATCTCCTCATCCGGCTGAACCATATCGGGTACCATCACAGGCACCATTCCGGCTCTTTTTGCCGATCTGATTCCGTTATAGGAATCCTCCACGGCAACCGCCATCCGGGGCTCCACGTCCAGATTTTCACATGCTTTCAAATAAATATCGGGCTCCGGCTTACTCCTTTTCAGCATATCGCCGCAGACCAGATTATCAAAATAAGGCATAAGACCCGCATCCCTGATCTCCTGCTCCACGATCGCCTGTCTTGTGGAAGAGGCAAGACCTACCAGATATCCATTCTCCTTCAGATAAGAGAGAAGCTCCTTAACTCCCGATTTCAACGGAAGCTTTCCGTTCCCGTAACGGCTGTGAAACAGGGCAGAAGCTTCTTTTTTGTATTCATCATAGGGAAAATCCTGTCCGTAATACTCCCGGAAAATTTCCCTGGTTGCCTGTGCGTTTACTCCAAGACACCTTGGCAGAACCTCTCCAATCCCTTCAATTCCGTATTTGGCCGCTATTTCCTGCCACCCTTCAAGTACAAGACGCTCCGAATCAAAGATCACGCCATCCATGTCAAAGATCACTGCTTTGTATTTCATGCTTTTTTCTCCCTTGTAAAAGGATCAGATCATCGTCAAAATTCCCAGAGATTTTAACAGTAAAATCAATAAAAGAACAGGGGTAATGTATTTGATCATTACGATATAAAGCTTTCTTCTGCCAAATTTGCAGCCTGACTTCTCCACTTCGTCAATAATGGTCTTCGGCTTTGCAATCCAGCCTATGAGAACGCAGGTGCCGATGGCAACAAGAGGCATCAGGCAGTTATTGCTGATATAATCCATAATATCCAGGATCTGAGCTACCGCTCCGTTTGGCAGTTTCACCTCAAAATACCACTTATTATAGCCCAGGCATACGACAATACCGCCCACCAGCGCAATTGCTCCTTCCAGTAAAGTCGCACGCGCTCTTGACATATGGAACCTGTCCATAAAGCTGGAGACTACAGCCTCCATAATGGAAACGGCGCTTGTCAGCGCGGCAAAAAGTACCATGGCAAAAAACAGGCAACCAATCAGATTGCCGATTCTTCCCATAGCGCTGAATACCTTCGGAAGGGAAATGAACATAAGGCTGGGACCTGAAGCCGCCATGCCCTCTCTTCCCATAAAGGTGTACACCGCCGGAATGATCATAACGCCCGCCAGAAATGCAACCATAGTGTCAAAAATCTCAATCTGATTGATGGACTTTACCAGATTGTCCTCATCCTTCACATAGGAGCCGTAAGCAATCATAATTCCCATGGCCACACTTAAGCTGAAAAACAGCTGTCCCATGGCATCAAGAAGTGTGCTGAAAAAGCTTTTTACCGTCAGATTCTCTACATCAGGAATTACATAAATTTTAAGACCCTGAAGACCGTTTCTCGTCACGCCGCTCTCATCGGTATAACTGATTGTCAATGTAAAAACAGCAATCCCGATCACAAGTAAAAACAAAACCGGCATCAACACTTTGGAGAAAGATTCGATGCCTTTTTCCACACCCCGATAAATGATAAATGCCACTGCGCCAAGAAACAGAATCATCAAAATCAGTGGCTCCCACTGTCCTGTGATAAAACCGGTAAAGTAGCCGTCTTCCGCTGCCTGTAAGCCGTCTCCTGTCAGAAAAGCCAGAAAATATTTCACCACCCAGCCTCCGATTACCGAATAATAGGGCATAATGATCACCGGCACAAGACATGCCAGCACTCCCAGAAAGCCAAATTTCTTGTGTATCTTCCCATATGCCGTCAAAGGGCTCTGTTTTGTCTTGCGCCCGATGGCAATCTCTGTGGTCAGTAAAGTGAATCCAAAGGTGACTGCCAGTATCAGATAAATGACAAGAAACAGTCCCCCTCCGTCCTTTGCGGCCAGATAGGGGAATCTCCAGATGTTTCCAAGCCCTACCGCACTGCCTGCCGCCGCAAGCACAAATCCTATAGAACCTGAAAACGAGTTTCGATGATGTTTTTCTTTGTTACCCATTCCCTTTCCTTCCTTCTACATTCGCTAATATACAATTCTTTCCCCGATTTTAACTAAAATAATTTTTTCAGTGCATCTGCGGCTCCCGTAAGTTTATCTGCTGTGAGCTTTGCCTTCACACCCTGAACCACCTGATTCACGATCTCATCCGGAAGATCTACTCCGAGCACGCTCTCCAGCGCTTTTACAGGCTCCTTCTGAAACTGCTCCTGAAGCTTTTTGTCCTTGGAAATCTTTTCCACTGCTTTTGTAATCTGTTCTTTTACGTCCATTTTTTACACTCACTTTCTTTTTTGGTCTATTATAACTGTTTTGACTCTGCCCTGTAAAGGACGATTGCACCCGCGACACGGAAATAGCATCGACAATATTGAAGAACATATATTTAATCGGCGGAAAAGCAGTGGAAGGCTCACTCCACACCATTATTCTTGCAGATGTCCTGTAAACAGCACTTGTCGCAATAGGGCTTTGTCCTTGCCGTGCAGACAGCTCTTCCGTGATACACAAGTCTGTGACAGAAATCGTTTCCTTCCTCCGGTGGAATGATTTTCCAGAGTGCCATCTCCACCTTTTTCGGTTCCCTCACATTGTCCACAAGGCCCATGCGGTTGACCAGACGGATACAATGCGTATCCGTCACAATGGCGGGCTTTCCGAACACATCCCCCATAATAAGATTGGCGCTCTTTCTTCCGACCCCCGGCAAAGCAAGCAGCTCATCGAAGTCATCGGGCACATTCCCATGATACTTCTCATAAAGAATCTTCATGCAGGCACTGATGTCACGGGCTTTGCTGTGTCCCAGACCACAGGGCTTTACAATCTCTTCTATTTCACTCACCGGAGCCTGCGCCAGTGCCTCCACCGTGGGAAACTTCGCATACAGGTCCTGCACCACCACATTCACTCTGGCATCTGTGCACTGCGCTGCCAGCCGCACGCTGACCAGCAGCTTCCATGCCTGATTGTAATCGAGGGAACATTCTGCATCGGGATACTCCTTCTTCAAACGTTCTATCATTTCAAGTGCCAGTTTTTTCTTCGTCATTTTCCATGCTCCTTCTTTTGTTATTTCAGCGTTTCACTGTGATTCAAAACAAGAGTACTATATAAAAATAACACATCCTGTCCGTCAAATTCAATATACCGCTCCAGCAGATCGGGATGAAGATACCTAATATCCACCAGCGTGATCTTCCGGTAACCGGATACAAGCAAAGGTGCCATACTGCTTCCGAAGGAATCCCTGAAGAGGATCAGCTCCCTGTCCGTTTCTGCCACCGGATTTGTAATGGTTACAAGCGGCAGCGATCCTGACAGAAACATTTCATAGGGATCTTTTCCGTAAGCCTTTTCCATGTCATAGACCGGGCAGGTTCTGTCGTTTTCATAGTCATATACCACGCAGGTTTCCAGTATTTCATTTGTCAGATAGGCAAGGGTATCAGGCTCTATGGGAAGTGCCGCCTGCCCGCAGTAAACGCCGTAAAAGGGCTGATCCAGAGTTTTCACTTCATACTCCCCTGTAAGCTCCACATCCATCCCCGCTGCCAGCTTCTTTGCTGCCGGGATCAGGGTTTCCTGTCTCCAATGCGTATCTGTCCGGTAATAATTCTGAAGGGTAAGGGTTTCCGTCAGATCGATATAGGTCATAAATTCTGTTTTTTCTTTCATCCTGTCCATCAACAGGTCATAATCAAGTGCAGGATAACCACTTTCTGCCGCCAGGAAATAATTTTTATCGGGAATGATGGAAAAATATACCCTGGACTCCGTGCCGGCCAAATACTTATCATAGAGATACGAAAAGCGGTCTGCCGCTCTGTCAAGGGAAGATTCCTGTATCGGATATTCCAGCTTAGAGGCATAACCGTCCTTGAGATAAATGCCGTTATTGTCCCGCTGCCTGAGCACATCAAACACAAAAAATGCTTTCAGGGAACGGAAAGCATCTCTCATCGGGAACTGATCTACACTGTAGCTGTCAAATTCCTCCATAAGTTCTCCCGATATAGCCGTATCCCATGACAGTTCCGGAAGCTGTGCAAGCTCCCTTCTTTCACTGTCTGAATAATCCACCGGCTTTTTCACCCATATCCAGATACAAATTGTCAGAAAGAAAAGGATTGAGACAGCGGTCACTACCTGATTTTTTGTTTTTTCGGCCATGGTATCCTCCTTTTCTAAAACCTGAAATACAAAAACGGATTAAAAGAGCTGTCCACCAGATAAGCTGTATTTAAAAGCAGCAATCCGATCAGAGCAACAGGTTCCAGAATATTGACAGCCTTCTCCCCTCTCAGGCTCTCCTTAAGCTTTTTCGTCACCATTTGGGGAAGCGGCGTTGCTCCTGCCATACCAAGCAATAACACTATCCCGTAGCTCTTCAGATAATAAAGAAATTCCTTCGAAACAAAAGGGATCCCCAAAAATCCCATCATCCCGCCGAGACAGTCCCGCACTTCGCCAAAATCCGTCCCATAAAAGATCACAAAGCTCACAATGACGGTGAGCATCACATAAACATGGCAAAGTATCCTGCTCTTTTCAAGATGTTTTGACAGCCATATCTTTTCTGCCATCAGAAAAACCGCAAAGAACAGTCCCCAGAATACAAAATTCCAGGAGGCACCGTGCCAGAGACCTGTCAGCATCCACACCACAAGAATATTGAAAAACCATCTCGCTTTTGAAACTCTGTTGCCGCCAAGGGGAATGTACACATAATCACGGAAAAAGGAACCAAGGGATATATGCCAGCGTCTCCAGAACTCCGTGATGCTCTTTGCCATATAGGGATAGTTGAAATTTTCCTCAAACCGAAAGCCCAGAATCCTTCCAAGCCCGATAGCCATGTCACTGTAACCCGAAAAGTCAAAGTAGATCTGCAGTGTGTAGGAAAGTGCAAACAGCCAGTAAAACAACACCGATTTATCCCCGGAAGCCTGAAAAGTGTCACAGAGCTCTCCAAGCACATTGGCAAGGAGAATCTTTTTGGAAAGGCCAAGCACAAAACGCCTTATCCCCAGTGCAAAATTTTCCGTGCTCAGAGTCCGCGCCGCAAGCTCTCTTTCCATATCAGCATAGCGCACAATGGGACCTGCGATCAGCTGGGGAAACATGGCAACGTAAGCAGCCAGAGAAATGAGATTTCGTTGTGCCGGTACCTTCCCCCGGTACACATCAATCTCATAGCTTAAGATCTGAAAGGTATAAAAGCTGATCCCGATAGGCAGGGCAACCTGTAATAGCGGGACAGATGATTGCGTTACCGCATTCCAGTTGGTGATCAGAAAATTTCCGTACTTAAAAAAGGCAAGAAGTAAAAGATGAATCCCTGCCGCAAGAATCAGTATCTGCTTTGCCCGGCTTTGCCCGGCACAGTGCCCGATCAGGATTCCTGCAAAGAATCCCACCAAAATGGAGACCAGCATCAGAAGTATATATTTCGGCTCACCCCAGGCATAAAAAACGAGACTGACCAGTAAAAGTATGGTATTTTTGAATCGCCCGGGCACCGCAAAATACAAAACCAGTGCCACGGGCAGAAAGTAATATAAAAAAGAAATACTGGAAAATAACATGTCCTACCTCAGTTCTACCGGACAGATTTACACGATCTTTTCCTCTACCAGAAGAGCAGCACTCTCCCCGTAAACTTCCAGAAGCTTTGTCTTGAAAGTATCCATCGCTTCATTCTTTCCGAAAGTGGAGACCACATACTCCCCACCGTTGATCGAGTAGATTGCCATCTTATCCGGGAAGCCGCAAAGCCACTGTGTACTTGCAATGTTCTCTCGCAAAGCCTCGGCCAGCACCCCGGCATCCTCCGCATTCTTTAAATGAAAAGCCGCACCGGTAAACGTGTTGGCGTTCATGGCATGGATCATGGAAGCCGCCTCATCGACCAGCTCCACACAGTCCTCCGGAATGTAAAGGGAATAGGTCATGTTTTCTGCATTCTCCATACTGAAAATACCGGCAGCATTCTCCACGGGATTGTCGAAATCGCCGCCCATGACAAAGAATTTTTCCTCATCTCCGTAGGTGTCCCACACCTTATTTAAAACCTCTGCACTGTCCGCCACTTCCACCCGTGGTACCGCATTCTGGTTTTCCGATGCGTTTGCATCTCCTTCCGTCCCCGCTCCGCAGCCTGCAAGAGCAAGCACAAGTACCATGCTCATGATCATTGCTGTTACTCTTTGATTCATTTTCTTCATTTCTTCTCTCCTTCTGTTACGGAATACCCTTAGTATATACCATTTGGCAAAATAATTTCCCTTTATTTACTTTTCTCTTCTCTCACTATAAAATAAGACTACTAAATAATCAACGAGGAATCCACTATGTACGAATGTCCCAACTGTGGCAGCAATCTGAAATTTGAAATTGAATCCCAGCCTCTGAAGGTCTGCTGTTTATGGTTTAATAAAAATAAATCAAAAGGGCAAGAGGCCCCATTCCCACGATCAGGCCAAGCAGCATGAAAAGAAAAGTGGACGCACTCTGCTTTACCACTCTGGTTTCATTATCCCAGTCAAAGACCGGAAGCTTCCTGTTGATCAGCACTCCCGCCACCGCACCAAACAGTGTATAGAGTGCAGGCACGATCAGGAAGTACAATATATTGATAAAACCGGGCCTTAACGCAAATATCAGAATGATCTCCGATACCAGATAAAAGGGAGCTACCACCACAAGATTGGCCGCCACCTTGCTAAACAAAATGTCCTTTTCTTTTATCGGCAGCGTCTGCATCAGCCACCAGTTCCGACCCTCCATGGAAATAGAACAGCATGAGGTTGGTGTTAAGACCACTAAAGCGCCCAGCATGACAGGAAGTACCCGCTCCAAAATTCCCGGCATTCCCACCATATTTTCAATCGCTTCCTTTCCCATGACAGCCACTGCGATGGCTGTAAGCACCATAAGCACTTCCCCTACCAGCGTATTGGTCACATACACAGTAGAGGAAAAATAGTGGCGAAGTTCTCTTTCCACCATACTTCGTCTTACTGATTTTGCAGACAAACCTTTCATACGGTAGTTTCCCCCGGCTTCGTTCGCAGCAAGGAGACTGCAGATTTTTTCATAGAAAGGACGAAGGATTTCCAAAAACAGGACAAAGAAACCTATTGAAATTCCAAGGAATAAAAGCATCCTGCCGCCCTTTCCCAGGATCATGGCCTCTGACAGCCATAACGCCGGCGGATAAACGCTCCCCACCTGAGAACGCATCAGCTCTGCCATATGAAGGAAGATTTCCTCAAGCTCTGTCTCCTCCATTCTCGACATTCCCACACTTCCGATCATGATTACACAGACAAACAACATACTGAGTACAATGGCCACGAGGTTTTTCTTTTTCCATCTGCTGCTGATCCCTGCAACCAGTGCTCCAAGGACAGAGGCTGCAGTCAGCGGTAGCAAGGGCAGAAAAAGCCCTCCCAAGATCCCATAGAGATAATAGGTAACTCCGGGTCCTTCCATGAGTCCCTGCACTGCCATTCCCGGAAGCAGCACCAGAAATCCCATCAGCATGTTGGTGAGATACATGGACAGAAATCTGCTGACGATCACCGCCCTCACCGTGACTGGAAGGGTGATCTGACGCTCATAAACCGCCCTGTCAAACAGAACCGGCCCTGCCTTAAACATGGTAAAAAGGAACACCACCACCGCTACCAGCATGGACAGTACAGCCGGTACCAGCTCTCCCATTTGCATATGACACAGACCATAGCTTAAGGAGGCTATGTACATAACTATCATGGCAAGAAGAAACGCCCAAAGTATGCTCATGAGATAATATCTTGATTTTTTCTTTTTGTCCTTCGTATAACGAAACTCATTGACGCCGAACAGATTGCAAAGGGACACTCCCGTCAACAGCTTAATCTGCCTTATCATGATGGGTCACCTCCATAAATACATCCTCCAGCGATTTGGCTTTTGTCAGTTCCTTTGTATCTCCCTCCACCACAAGCTTTCCTTTGGAGATAACGGCGATGCGGTTGCAGAGCTTCTGCGCCACCTCCAGCACATGGGTGGAAAAGAAAATGGAACTGCCCTTTTCGCAGAGCCCATGCATCTTCTCCTTCAGGATCAGCGATGCCTCAGGATCCAGACCCACAAATGGTTCATCCAGAATCAACAGCTTCGGCTCATGGATCAGCGCACCGATAATGGCAAGCTTCTGCTTCATCCCGTGGGAATAAGTGGAGATCAGATCTCCAAGCGCAGAGTAGATACCGAGGTCTTCTGCCTCTTTCTTAATCCTCTCTTCCCGCAATTCCCTTGAGATTTCATAAATATCCGCGATAAAATTCAAATACTGAATTCCCGTCAGGTATTCATAGAGATCCGGATTATCGGGAATATAGGCCATGATCTTTTTGCATTCCAGACTATTCTTTCGGACATCCATTCCATTAACCAGAATCTCGCCCTCAAAATCATGAATTCCTACAATCCCTTTGATGGTGGTTGTCTTTCCTGCCCCGTTATGCCCGATAAAACCGTAAATATCTCCGGGCTTTACCATAAGTGACAGCCCGTCTACCGCTTTTTTCCCTCCCTGATATGTCTTAGACATATTTTTAATCACAAGCATTTTTATAATCCTCCTCCATGTTCTGCAATCTGTCCTGATCCTTTAACCCGGCAAATACGGGATGCTTAAGTCCCTGCAATACACTTTCTTTTACCTGTCTTGTACTTCTCACTCCCGAAGTACCCAGCTCCAGGCCGGCAAACCATTCATCCAGCCGGGAAAAAAAGCTGTCTCCATGAAGCGTAACTCCGTCGTCAAACAATTGCCTGCAGGCCTTCAGATAATTTTCGATCCTTTCAAACACTTTTTCTTCCATGGATTCCGCCGTTTCCGGGCTCTGTGCCTCTGCCCTTTTCCCTGCAAGGAACAGTGCCGCACGATATTCGTAACCTGCCAGGGTGTTGGGATTTAAGCCTATCATCTCAAAACTTTCCATCAGACAGTCCAGTCGCTCAAGGATGTTCAGCCCATAAGCTTCATCTGCTCCTTTTACCTGCAGAAGATGCATGCCATAGCCGATCAGATCCATAAGGCTTCTGTACATACCAATCTGTGCCGCCTTTTCCGCCTGCTCCGTCTTTCCCGCCATCAGATAGGCAAGGGTGAGCAGCGTTCCCTTATCCTCCACCAGATTTACATTCAGCGTTTCTTCCTCCAGCTCTTCGATAACCAGATCAGCCCTGCCCTGCTGAAGATTCAGCATTCCCTTCAGCGCAGTCACGTTGTTGCAGATTCCTACGTCCTGGCAGTTTTTCAGAATATGCTCACACAGCTCAAAAAAGAGCTTCATCGCTTTCTCCTTTTCCTCCCCGTCCGCCAGTCCCGCATGATTGATAAAAAGGACGATCATCTGCTGCAGAAAAGGATAACAGGCGTAATATTTCCTTATCATGCTCTCACACTCCGCCAACACTTCACCAAAGGGCTTTTCTGCAAATTTCTCCGCCAGTCTGTGATACTGAAAGCTAATCTGCTCTTTGCTGAGCATGGGAACGTAGCCGATCAGCTCATCCACCGACACCTCAAAATAGGAGGCAAGCAGCGGCAATATCTGAATATCCGGCAGCGTGGTTCCCGTCTCCCACTTGGAGACGGAGGTCTTGGTCACACCCACAAACTCTGCCAGCGCTTCCTGGGTGATGCCCTTTCTTCTTCGCAATTTCAGTATGTTTTCTCCGATTCCCGAAATATCCATAAACTTACCTCCTCCTTTGAAAACATGCGCCGCCGGGCGTACAAAAAAGCAGTAAACGAAATTCTACTTCCAGTTTACTGCTCTTATCACTTATTATCAATGGCGCATGATGCAACTTATTTCATAAAAGTTGCATTACACGCAACTTTTCTTAAAAAAACTTTTTCTTCTTAAAATATCTAATCTCCAAAAGCACAATCAGAACTGCAATAATAATCACTGCAGGATATCCATATTTCCAATTTAATTCCGGCATAAACGAGAAATTCATTCCATACCAGCCGGTCAGGAGTGTAAGCGGAAGAAACAAAGTAGTGACAACCGTCAAGATACACATTATCTTATTTTGCTGTGCATCCTGTTGAGACTGATACAATTCACGAAGCTGAATAATATTTTCCCGAAGGAGCTGTACATGATTTTGCAGTCGTTCCATCCTAAGTACATATCTATCCCACTGCTCGGCACTTTCGATCATTGACTTACTGTCATGAGACTGGATCAACGCCCCGATTGCGGACAGCTGCGCATAATAAGCATTAAACTCTGAAAGTTTCTGACGCAACTTCGTGAGGGAAGCAAAAAAGTCGCCTGTGACGCCTTCTGTCAACTCCTCTTCCACTTTTTCCATTTCTTTTTCCAAATGAGACAGATAAAGAATATCATTTTCCGTCAGTTGTTCCAGCAGTTCCAAAAAAAGCTGCTCCGAAGTCTGCAGTTCCTGAAATCTGTCAATCTGTTTTTCTATCCATCTCTTTAAGTCCCCCATGTCCTCAATCAGGATAAGCTTCTCCTCGGTCAGATAAAACCCACAGGAGATTTGCGGTCCCCTCTGTTTGCTCTTCTGTGGAATGCACAAAGTACCCAAAATGCAATTCCGATACACTTCTGCTTTGCAATACCGGATGGAGCCAAGGCTGTGTAAAAGCTCTTTATAATGGGAAAAGTTTTCCTTCTTCTCACGTAGTTCTTCTGCCGGCATAATTGTCAGAAAAGGCATATATTCTGTCATTTACATACACTCCTTTTATCATTCGGTGAGAGGTTCCTTTTTCCTCACTCTGTAATTCTATTTTATACCAATCACGCATTAGCATTTTGCACAAAAAATATTTTATTTTTTCAGAAAATATATACAAAAAAATTCTTGCACATTCTCCAAAAAAGAGTTAAAACATAATCAACTTCAAACGTTAGTAATGCATTGAAAGGGACACATCACCAAAAGAAACTTGATTACAGAGAGCCGTCATATGGTGAAAAACGGTAGAAAGTCTTTTATGTGACATCACCCCGGAGCATCCTTCTGAACACAGTAATGCCAGTAGGCAGGGACGTTTTCTCCACGTTACAGGAGAGACTGTTATCAAAAGAGATGACAGTACTGAGAGGCTGCAGGTTTTGCAGCAACCAAGGTGGTACCACGGAAAATTCCGCCCTTGCAATTCTTCGGGATTGCAGGGGCGTTTTTTAATACATATTTTTACAAAAAGAAAGGAAGGAAAAACAATGAGTGGAATCTTAATGATGGTAATCGCCATTGTTGTACTTGGAGGAGCCTATCTTCTGTACGGACATTACCTTCAAAACAAATGGGGAATTGACCCCAATGCCAAAACTCCTTCTTATGAATTGGAAGACGGAGTCGACTATGTACCTGCCGATACCAATGTGGTATTCGGTCATCAATTTGCATCAATCGCAGGAGCAGGTCCTATTAACGGACCGATTCAGGCAGCTATTTTCGGCTGGCTTCCGGTTCTGTTATGGATCCTGATCGGCGGTGTGTTCTTTGGCGCCGTTCAGGACTATGCCGCAATGTATGCCTCCGTGAAAAATAAAGGACGTACCATCGGTTATATCATCGAAGAATATATCGGCAAATTAGGGAAAAAATTGTTCCTTTTATTCTGCTGGCTGTTCTGTATTCTGGTCGTTGCCGCATTTGCAGATGTAGTAGCAGGAACCTTTAATGGTTTTAGCACCGACGAAGCCGGTGTGGTTTCCACTATAGCCGCAAACGGTGCCGTAGCAACCACTTCAATGTTATTTATTTTGGAAGCTGTTTGTTTAGGGCTTATTCTAAAATACGGAAAGCTGAACAAATGGGTCAATACCGGTATTGCAATCGCTATGCTGGTTGCCGCTGTTGCGCTTGGTCTAAAATTCCCGATTTATCTGGAACGAAGCACTTGGCACCTGATTATTTTTGCCTATATCATGATTGCCTGCGTGGTTCCTGTCTGGGCATTGCTGCAGCCTCGTGACTATCTGAACAGTTATCTGCTGATTTTTATGATTGCAGGTGCAGTGATCGGTGTATTTGTCGCAAACCCCTCCTGCAATCTGGAGGCTTTTACCGGCTTTACCGTTGACGGTCAGTATCTGTTTCCGATTTTGTTTGTGACTATTGCCTGCGGAGCCGTTTCCGGATTCCATTCCCTGGTATCCTCAGGTACTGCTTCAAAGCAGGTTAAAAATGAAAAAAACATGCTGCCGGTTTCCTTCGGTGCCATGCTGATGGAAAGTATGCTGGCAGTTATCGCTCTGATTGCAGTTGCTTCCTTTGGTAAAGGAGAAGCTGCCGCCCAGGGTCTTACCACACAGCCCCAGATCTTTGCCGGAGCAATCGCAAACTTTCTGTCTGTCATAGGCCTGCCCCATGAGTTGGTATTTACCCTTATCAATCTGGCTGTTTCTGCATTTGCACTTACCTCCCTGGACTCTGTAGCCCGTGTAGGCCGTCTTTCCTTCCAGGAGTTCTTTATGGATGACGATGTCGACGAAGAAAATATGAGTCCTGCTTTGAAGGTAGTAACTAACAAATACTTTGCAACAGCCATCACACTGGTGCTTGCATATCTGCTTGCAAAGGTCGGCTATGCCGAGATATGGCCTCTGTTTGGTTCCGCAAACCAGTTGCTATCGGTACTTGCTCTGGTTGCCTGTGCCGTATTCTTAAAAAAGACAAAACGTCAGGGCTGTATGCTCTGGATTCCCATGGCATTTATGATGGCTGTTACTTTCACAGCTTTGTCTATGACAATCATAAAATTGGCCAAAGCTTTTGCCACTACCGGCTTAAGCCTCGGAAATACTTTACAGCTCATATTCGCCGTGCTTCTTCTCATCCTTGGCGTTCTTGTAGCAGTACAGGGAATCAGAAAGCTTTTCGTGAAATCAGACACAAAACAGCAGAATTAATTACAAATTGAAAGATTTCTAATCGAGTAGGAGGCGGCGACTAACCGCCGTCCTCTCACAGCACCGGACATACGGTCCACGTATCCGGCGCTTTCAATAGTTGACGTGCACAGACTGATAGGCTATGGCTAAATCGTAAAAGCCGCTGTTTATCAGTCTT
>JAGAQU010000060.1 GCA_017622575.1 Lachnospiraceae bacterium | reverse complement strand
GACCAGAGATTTGCTTACAGCTTCCTTCAGATTCCACCTCACGATGGACACCCTTGCTGTTCGGCTATACACTTCCCACTATCCGGGCGTGTTCGGGACTTACACCCGTTAGAGCGCGCCCATGGCGCGCAAACAAACAAAGCCGCTTTCACAGTCTGTGAAAACGGCTTTTGTATCTTAGTCCGGTTTAGATTAGAATTTAGCTACGCTTACCTTAACGCCGGGGCCCATTGTAGAGGTAATGGTAATGCTCTTTAAATACTGGCCCTTTAATGCTGAAGGTCTTGCTTTTACAATTGCTTCCATCAGAGCATTGAAGTTCTCCTGAAGCTTTTCTTCTGTAAAGGAAGCCTTTCCGATCGGAACATGGATAATGTTTGCCTTGTCAAGTCTGTACTCGATCTTACCGGCTTTGATATCGTTGATAGCCTTGGTCACATCCATGGTAACTGTACCGGCCTTAGGGTTAGGCATTAAGCCCTTAGGTCCCAAAACCTTACCGAGACGTCCTACAACACCCATCATATCAGGTGTAGCTACAACTACATCAAAATCAAGCCATCCATCGTTCTGGATCTTGGGGATCAGCTCTTCGCCGCCTACGTAGTCAGCGCCTGCTGCCTCTGCTTCGTTTACCTTATCGCCTTTAGCAAATACTAAAACCTTAACAGTTTTACCGGTTCCGTTGGGAAGTACAACTGCACCACGGATCTGCTGCTCTGCGTGACGTCCATCACAGCCTGTTCTGATATGAACTTCGATGGTCTCATCAAATTTAGCTACTGCTGTTTTCTTTGCTAATGCCACTGCTTCTGCGGGTTCGTATGCTACTGCACGATCTACCTGCTTTGCAGCTTCGATATATTTCTTTCCATGTTTCATTATTAATTCCTCCTATGGTTCAAACGACACGGTCTCATGTCTCCCACTCTACAAATTTGTTATTAGTCTTCTACTGTGATACCCATACTTCTTGCTGTACCGGCGATCATGCTCATTGCTGCTTCAACGCTGGCTGCGTTCAGATCAGGCATTTTCATTTCAGCGATTTCCTGAAGCTTAGCCTTGGAAATTGTTGCAACCTTAGTCTTGTTAGGTGTTGCGGAACCTGATTTGATGTTGCAAGCTTTCTTAAGAAGTACTGCAGCAGGGGGAGTTTTCGTAACAAAACTGAAGCTTCTGTCCGCATATACTGTAATAACAACCGGGATGATCACATCACCCTTGTCAGCTGTTCTTGCGTTAAACTGCTTTGTAAACTCAACAATATTAACGCCGTGCTGTCCAAGTGCAGGACCAACCGGGGGAGCTGGTGTAGCTTTACCAGCAGGGATCTGTAACTTAATGTATCCTTCTACTTTCTTTGCCATTGTGGCACCTCCTATAATAATGCAATAAATGCATTGTGGTATGGCGCATCCTTCCGACCGGCCCAAAGGGCTTTACAGGTGTTCCTGTCAAATCGGCTCTCTGCTCCCACGGTCCATGGAACCCAAATTCCACAGACATTTTTAGTTCCTCTATATTTATAAAGAAGTTTCCTTCTTATATAAATATCATACTTATGACATCTTTCTAACTTCTGCAAAGCTGATCTCCACAGGTGTCTCCCTGCCGAAGAGCTCTACATTGATAGTCGCTGTCTGTTTGCCAAAGTCCATACGCTGCACAACACCGACAGTATCCTTCCAGACTCCGGCCACAACTGCAATGGTATCACCCTCTGCAAAATCAACAGAAATGTTCTCGGTCTTAATTCCGAGAGGCTTCATCTCCGCTTCCGTAAGCGGAACAGGTTTGCTTCCGGGACCTACGAATCCTGTCACACCTCTGGTATTGCGAACCACATACCAGGTGTCATCATTCATCACCATATTAATCAGTACATAACCGGGAAACATCTTCTTCTGGACTGTCTTCTTTGTGCCGTTCTTTACTTCCACCACATCTTCCATGGGCACGCGCACTTCCAGGATTTCTTCCTCAAGATGTCTGTTCTCGATGGTTTTCTCAATATTGGCTTTGACTTTATTTTCATACCCTGAATAGGTATGTACTACATACCAGTTTGCTTCTGCCATATTATCACCCTCACTCTACAGACCTGTCAGGAAATCCACGCCGTACTGTATTACGAAATCCAGTATGGCAATGATAGCGCCAAGCAAAACAGAGATGCAGACAACTGCTACGGACTGCTTCAAAACATCGTTTTTTTCAGGCCATATGATTTTCTTGTACTCAGCCTTCAAGCCTTTAAAGAAGCTGGGTTTAGATGCCTTTTCTTTCTTAACGGAATCTGCCATCTTTAACTCCTTTCAATTGCCCGAACAATTACTTGGTTTCCTTGTGTAATGTGTGAGTTTTGCAAAATCTACAATATTTCTTGGTCTCCATCCTGTCGGGATGTGTCTTCTTATCTTTAGTAGTATTGTAGTTACGCTGTTTGCACTCTGTACAAGCTAATGTAATTCTAGTACGCATCTTAAATTCCTCCAATCTTTTACCGGATTTTGAGCATAAAAAAAAGACCTAAATCTCATCTCGCCTGATAAATATATCATATCCTTTTCCCTGCGTCAACTGATTTTACCTGATTTCTTTTAATTTCTTTTGTTATTTTAACAGAATTCTCACATTTTCCTTGTATCTTCATCTTTTCCGTGATAAGATATATACATAATAGTAGGTTATTATGCCCTAATTGTCAAATGGTTTTGACCGACTGCAAAACGGATTTTTGCAGGATCATTCACGGAAGAAAGGAGGGGCAGTTATGGCTTATAGTGCAGCACTCAATACCGTCTATAATCATTATCTCACTGCTTATGCGCCCAAGGGTACCACTCGCTATGATACCCACAAACGCAGCGAACTGCGCAGCATTTATAATTCCATTGTCAAACTGAATAAAGAATCCCCCCTGTATCTTCCCGATACCAGCAAGGAATCCCAGATTTTTGCCGTAGGTCTCAAAGAAAACGCAAGACAGCTTCGCAATACCATCGCTTCTCTTGGCGGACTTGACGAAGGCGAGCTTCTGAACAAAAAAACCGCCTACTCCTCCAACAGCGATCTGGTGGAAGCTTCCTTTATCGGTGACATTCCCGAAGACGGAACCATCCCTTCCTATAATATAGAAGTAACTGCTCTCGCATCGGGTCAGACCAACATCGGCAGTTTTCTTCCCTCCTCGAAAGCAATTGCGCTTCCGGAAGACACTTACTCCTTTGATGTGACCATCAATGATCTGAGCTATGAGTTTCAGTACAATGTCCATGACGGGGAGACAAACAGAGAAGTGCAGGAACGTCTGTCCAGACTGATCACCAATGCCGATATCGGACTGAAGGCTGATCTGATCGAAGACGGTAACGGAAACAGTGCTCTGCGCCTTTCTTCCGGCGCCACGGGCATCAAAGAAGGGAAAAATGCTCTGTTCCATGTATCAGACGAAAATACCAGCAAGACAAAAGGCTGTGTGGACTATTTCGGAATTGACTCCATGGCTGTTTCACCCTCCAATGCAGAATTTCTGTTAAACGGGGAAGTGAGGACCGCTTCTTCCAACCATTTCACTATTGAGAAAATGTTCGAAGTGCAATTAAACGGCGTGAGCTCCTCCGATCAGGATATTGCACAGATCGGCTTGAAAGCGGATGTGGATTCCCTGACAGAAAACATCAGCAATCTGATTGACGGTTACAATTCATTCATCGATTCCGCTTCCGATTACAGCAGCGCTTATCCAAAGAGCCGCCGGCTTGTTGGCGAGATGAACCACATTGCAGAGCTTTACCGCACTGAATTCGAGAAAATGGGCGTTACCTATGACGAAACAGGGGAATTGTCCCTCGACAAAGATACCTTGCGAAAAACCGCTCTTGCAGATGGCGGCGGTGAAAGTCTCAGCACCATAAAGGATTTTGCAAATTCCGTCCTGCAAAAAACCGGCCAGATTACCTTAAACCCTATGCAGTACGTTGAAAAAACAATCGTGGCATACAAGAATCCCGGTCACAATTTTGCTACCCCTTATGTGACCAGTGCCTACAGTGGCATGATGTTCAACAGCTATTGTTAATAATAAATATATCTTGCAATCCACATAAAAAGTAAAAAGCTTCCGTGGCAGGAATTCCTGCCGGAAGCTTTATTAATTTTAATCCTCAGCTGCTGCCGCATCAAGCGCCGCCGCAATCACTTTGTCCATATCGTAATACTTGTAACCGCCAAGGCGTCCTCCGAAAAGCACATTCTTTTCCTTTGCAGCCAGCCTTCGATACTCCTCAAACAGAGCGTTATTCTTTTCGTCATTTACCGGATAGTAGGGCTCGTCTCCCGGTTTCCATTCCGCAGGGTACTCTCTGGTGATCACCGTTCCTTCTCCCTTTCCAAACTCGAAATGCTTGTGTTCAATGATTCTGGTGTAGGGGATCTGCCGCTCTGTATAATTCACCACCGCATTTCCCTGATAATTATCGCACTCCGGCAGATCCTCCTGCTCGAAGGATAAGGAGCGATACTCAAGATTTCCGAGGCAATAATCAAAATATTCATCGATCATGCCGGTATACAGCACCTTGTCAAAAGTAATATAGTCTTCGCCGTTTTCTCTGCGCTGCTCCTGTTTCGAAAGGAAAGCACGGTACTCCGTGTCCAGCAGGACCTTCGTCCCCTCAAGAAGCTTTTCCACAATCCCGGTATAGCCACCTATGGGAATGCCCTGATATCTGTCATTAAAATAATTGTTGTCATAGACAAACCGGAATGGCAGCCTTTTAATAATGAAAGCCGGCAGTTCCTTACAGTCTCTGCCCCACTGCTTTTCCGTGTACCCTTTGATCAGTTTCTCATAGACATCCGTCCCGGCAAGAGACAATGCCTGTTCCTCCAGATTCTTTGGCTCCGTGATATGCAGCTGCTCTATCTGCTCCTGAATCTTCGCCTTCGCCTCAGCCGGCGTTTTAATCCCCCAGAGCTTCGAAAAAGTATTCATATTGAAGGGGAGATTATAAATCTCGTCCTTATATACGGCAACAGGTGAGTTGACATAGTGATTGAACTCTGCCAGCTCATTTACATAATCCCAGATTCTTTTATCAGAAGTATGAAAAATATGTGCACCGTATTCGTGCACCTGGATACCTCTCACATCTTTTGTGTAAATATTGCCTGCAATATGATCTCTTTTGTCAATGGCAATGCATGTTTTGCCCTTTTTTTTCATTTCATGAGAAAAAACCGAACCATACAGTCCGGTTCCTACGATAAGGTAGTCATAATGTTCTCTCATAAACAGCACCTATTCTTTATACTTGTCAAGCTGTGCATAGTCTTCCATCATCTCAAGGATCTTTTTACGTCCCTTCTTATTTAACTGAACGTAATACTGCATAACTCTGTTCTCAAGAATCTTTTCGCCGAGTGCTTCACCCTTCTCAAGAGAGGAAAAATCAACAGGATTTAAGCTTAATTTATCACACATACGAATAACGGTTCCATAAGCCATTCCTTCAATTCCTCTATCCAGTGCAGTCACAAGGGTACTGTAAGGGATACCCATCTCAATGGCAAACTGTCTGACACTCTTATACTGTTTCAATATTTCTGCCTTTAAAATTTCTGCTTTTGTCATGTTTAAACCTCCCACTCGCATATCTCAAAAAATACTGAATGTTGCTTATAGGAGAAGTATAGCACATTCCCGAAATTTCGTCACTCGTAAAAGAGGAAAAAAGTGGATGTTGGGACTAAAGTACTATCCCATATTTTTCTGCTGTATTTCCAGCATTCTGTCGTACTGTACATACATTTTCTGAACTTCATTTTCAAGCGTATAATAATGCATAATATAAGGAACCAGCAACACCATAAGCAGTGCGAAAAGCATGATCACAGGAACATAGGAGGTCGCAATAAAAATCCCCGCTGACATAAGGGTCAAAATGGCCACCGTCACCGTAACGATCAAATGTACCAGCCTCTCATGCTGGAAGAAAGAAATCTGCACCAGATGCTCCTCTATCACGGCATTTATGTCGCTTATCTGCTCCGGATGAGCAAGCAGATCGTCTATTCTGTTTCTGTATGATAATATCCGGTTTTTCATGCTAAGTCTTCTTTCTCGGTGAGCCATTTGGCTATCTGCAAATTATCAGCCTTTGGATTTCCCGCTATCAGATTCAGGATCTGTTCAACGCAGCTTCTATCCTGATCCAGCAGATCGGCAATCTCTTCTGCATTATAATTTCTCGTGTACATTTTTCTTACCGATGCCACGATTTCTGCTTTTCCAATGGCTTTTCCCTCTTCAACGCCATCATTATAAAAATCCTCTAACGCCTTACACATAGCTTCACTCTCCTCACATTTATCATTTTTCAATGCGATTGCTTTCATCAATTCTTCTGAATGCGTGACCTGACCAAGCATATACCAGCTTTCATCATCCATTTTCTGAACATTCTCATTTTTCCTAATATATTCTATAAATTCTGTCTTATCATTTCTGCGCTGATACAGCTCAAGAAACGGACGAAGTTCTGTCTTAAAATATTCCGGGTGTTCTATTTGCGACATATCGATAAAATGCAACGGATATTCAGGGATCAGCTTTTGAATCTCTGCATTTTCCAAGCAATTCCTTTGTCCCGGTTCGCTTCCAAAATCGATCATGTCATGAAGATTCACAGGTCCATCCCATGGTTCCTCACCCCAATATGCCACCAGTGTCACTACCGGCTGCAGTTTATCTTTTCTCCTGAACTTGTAAAGAAGTTCACCTGCATTCTTATATAGCTCCTGTACGCCGTCATTTTCCGCCCTCTTATTTTCTCTAACAATTTCCTTTCTCTGCTGATCATAGGTCAGG
>JAGAQU010000059.1 GCA_017622575.1 Lachnospiraceae bacterium | reverse complement strand
TTTCCTGAATACGTTTTCAAAACCTGCCAATGGGAGGTTTTAAAGTCATGCCGTTTTCTATCGTTTTCGTAGCAGAATAAGGGATGGTTATTTGCTGAATAAGTTATACATCATTTATTCAATAGTTTCCGAGACTACTCTATCTGTGTGAACTATTTTACCACAGCATTCACTTTGGGTAAACCGGCTTACAGTCATTCCTTTCCGGCAATTCCTTTGATTACTGCATTCATGATATCCAGAAGTAAAGCAAACAGTATGACCCCAAGGAAAAAATATTGAAAATGGGAAAAGATCTCTGTTATAAATGCGCCGTCTCCCTCAAACAGCTCCCCGATCTTTCCCGCAAATTCCGGATTGATGATATCTTTTCGAAGAAGCCACCAGAAAGAACAGAGTGCTGAGAGCAAATCTGTTATCACGGTGGTGATTACAACCCGCCCGGTGTACTTTCCGTCCAGCAGTTTCACAATCTCCCGTATGATTCCCAGTGCACTGAATATCACGATAATGTACCAGGTATTTCGGACCACCTCTGTGGAAAGGATTGGAATCGGCTCACCATCTTTGGTAATCGCGCAGAAAATCTGCGGACATACCAGAAAAACAATCAGAAAAACCACAGAAATCCCGATTCCGAATATGGTTTCTCCCCTTGATATCTGCTGCTTCTTCTTCGGCACCGGCGGCAGATCATCAAGACCGGAGTAATTGTCAAGGGAAATCCCTTTGTAATCAAAAAAGGCAAACAAAAGCGTGACAAAGGCAAAAGTTCCCATCAGTCCGCTAAAGAGCATTCCGATCCACTGTCCCACTGCCGAAAACCAGCTTATTGCCTGCCGCTCTCCCAAGGCAAATCCCAATACGGCTGACAGAGTCATACCAAACGCCACACAGATCAGTACAATTTTCATTACAAACACATAAGTTGTATAATAAGGCGGCCCAATCAGACACCTCTTTCCGTCACCTGCGTATTGCTCATAGAGCTCATTCGGTGTTCCCAGCTCTGTGAGTACCACCCGGATATCTTTGTCGGAGGGCGTCACTTCCCCGCACCGTTCCTTCAGCATATCCTCAATTAAAGTGCGAAGTTCCCTGGCAACGTCTTCCCTTGTCTTGCCTGGAAGCCTCTTTGTTACCGCATAAATATATCTTTCTATCAAATCATTGTTCATTTTTCTGTCTCCCTCATTCTTAAAATTATTTTTCCCCTGCATCCAGCAGCTTATTGACATTCTCCGAAAATGTCCTCCAGTTCTCTTTTGCTCTTAGCAGCACGCATCTGCCGTCCTCCGTGATACTGTAATATTTCCTCGGTTTTGACTCACTCGTCTCCCACTCACTCCTTAACAGCCCCTGGGATTCCAGACGGCGCATCAGCGGATACAGGGTATTCGCTTCCATAGGGATGCCGTGATCCTGAAGCTCCTTCACCAGATTGTATCCATACATGGGCTTTTGCAGCTGATTTAATACCAGAAGGATCAATGTCCCTCTTCTCAGTTCCAGGATCAGTCCCGATACGACCTCATCACAATCCATCATTTCACCCCTTTCTGACATGATTCCTTTTCTGTTAATTATTCACTATTTTAATTATATTAATAATGTTGAATTTATAATACTGTGTGCCGCACAATATGTCAAGAAAAAAATATGCATTAACTCAACTACTATATCTACTGAATAGTTTTATTATCAGAAAGTCCTACCAAATAGTCTAAAGATACCGAATAATATTGCGACAAAATAATTGCATAAGAAAGAGGCAATTCGCGAATCCCCTTTTCGTATCGCCGATAAACTTCACGCTGACAATTTAAAACATCCGCAATTTGCTGTTGTGTTAAATCTGCATCAATACGTAAATCTTCAAGACGTTTAAAATACACGAGAATCCTCCTCTCTACTATTGACAATGTTACCATTTGGTAGTATTCTATACGCGATAATGCTACTATATGGTTGCACCCAAAAATAAAATAAGAGAGGTATAAAAATGAAGAAAAGAATAGCTCTGGTTGTTATTACCTGTTTATTGTCAATATTATTAGTTGCATGTGGAAATAATGATTCCACCGAAAATGCAGAGAATGCTACTACACCTGAATCCTCAAACGAAAATAATACTGAGATAGCAGAAGAGTTTACAGACAAACCAAACGAAGAAATATCTGAAGAAACATCAGAAGAAGTATCAGAAGAAACGGCAATAGATACCTCAATAGAAATCTCCGATGATAAATATACATATATTATTGGAGACAGTGAATTTAATTACGATACCGGCAATTATGAGCCTATGAATGTATTTGGATTTAATTTTGATATTGAAGGATATGTACAAGGCAACAGTGTCGGTTCCAGTGTAGGTGGTGATCGAAATACGACTGTGACTAAATCATTTACCTTTAGAGAAGAAAATGATTCAGGCAGTTACCTAATTATTGCATCTACAGACGTTGTATCTGACTCCACTAATGTAATTGAATTGATGAAATATTTTTTAGAGAAAAACACGATACCTGAACCGGACTCAGACACAGAGAAAATACTATCAATGAATCTAAAAGACACTATAGATACTACATATGGACCAATTTCAATTCTATATGCAACAATGGAATATGATATAAGCAGTTATGGTCTTAATGCTAAGGTCAATTATTGTGGATATGAAGCTGCAATTATTCACGTCAACAATCGCGAAATCTCCATCCTGTATTCTTATCGTGATATGGATTCTGCTCCAGAATATGAAGGCTTTCTTAAAGAAAACCTACCTGTTATGCTCCAAGAAAAATAGCATAATGGAGCTGATGCTGAATTTGCACCATTCATAATGCACAATATAAATAAATTGAAGGCGATTTTGGGCACGGTGGAAATGAGACTCTCAAAATCGCGGAAGCCTTTGCTGAACACGATTTTGGCATTCCGAGGCTCATTGAAACATCTACGTGCCCATGAGCCTGAAATTCATTTTATTGTGCATTATGACGTTGAAAAAGTAACATACTAACTCTTCATATCTTTCATAAACTGCAATTATTTCATTTTGCGTCTGATATCCGCCAGTCTGTCAAGCGCTGCATTCAATGTTTCATCCTGCTTTGCAAAATGGACACGGATCAGATGGTTCACGTTTTCCCTGAAGAAGCTGGAACCGGGAACCGCTCCCACTCCCACTTTCCTTGCCAGGTCCTCGCAGAAAAGATAATCGTTCTCATATCCAAATTCACTGATATCCACCAGCACATAGTAGGCACCCTGAGGCTCCGTAAACTGAAGTCCGATATCTCTTAATCCGCCCACAAACAGATTCTTCATATGTGTATAATGAGCCTTCAGCTCCCGGTAGTATTCATCGCCGAATTTAAGTCCCACAACACAAGCTTCCATGAGAGGTGCCGCTGCGCCCACTGTCAGGAAATCGTGTACCTTTTTTACCCTGTCGATGATCTCAGGCGACGCAATCACATAGCCGAGTCTCCAACCGGTGATGGAATACGTCTTTGACAGGGAATTGCACATGATGGTCCGCTCCCGCATTCCGGGCAAAGACGCCATATAGGTATGTTTGTTTGGCTCATACAGTATATGCTCATACACCTCATCCGTGATCACATAAATGTCATATTTCTTCGCCAGATCAGCAATCACCATCAGTTCCTGTCTTGTGAAAACCTTTCCGCAGGGATTGGAAGGATTGCAAAGGATCAGCGCCTTTACCCCCTCCTGCTTCATGGCTGCCTCCAGCTCGTCCGCATCAAAGTGAAAGGCAGGGGGCTTTAAGGGCACATAGATGGGCTCTGCACCGCTTAAAATGGTATCTGCACCGTAATTTTCATAAAAAGGAGAAAAGATCACCACTTTCTCTCCCGGATTGCAGACACTCATCATGGCCGCCATCATGGCCTCCGTACTGCCGCAGGTAACCACGATCTCTGTATCGGGATTAATCTTCATCCCCGAAAAATGTTCCTGTTTCGCCGCAAGAGCCTCCCGGAAATTCTGTGCACCCCAGGTTAATGCATACTGGTGTGGTCCTTCTTTTGCCACCTCGGAGAGTCTGTCTGTTATCTCCTTCGGGGGATCAAAATCCGGAAATCCCTGGGACAGATTGATTGCCCCGTGCTGCAGTGAGATTCTTGTCATCCTTCTGATAACAGAATCTGTAAAGTTTGCGGTTCTTTTGCTTAGTTCCTTCATGATGTTTTCTCCTTGATCTGTGCTGTGATTTTTTCTATGTTCTCCTCTGTCAGGATATATTTTTTATGAAACAGGAAAATAGCTGCAAGCAGGCCTGCAATAGGCAGCACCGTCATGGTAAGACGAAGACCCGCAACAGAACCCCCTGCCGTCTCAGCCACCTGCGTACCTGCGGTGTCGCTGCTTAAGTTGCACACCGTGAGGCAAATGGAGGCGATGAATGCCGCCACACCCGATGCCAGCTTCACCACGAAAGTCTGCATGGAAAAAATGACACTTTCATCCCGGCGGCCGTTCTTCATTTCCCCATAATCCACCGTATTGGCCAGAAATACCGTGGTAAGTACCGTCAGCATCCCAAAGGCTGTAAAGATCAGAAAGCCGGGAATCAATAGCAATAATAAATTTGACATATTGACAAAAGACAATACCAGAAGCACTGTGTATCCTGAAACCGCCAGAATAATGCTTGCATAAAATACCTGTATGGCACTGATAAACTTTCTGAGCACCGGAAAGAAGATCATCATGGACAGGATCTGAATTGCCCCGCCAAAGGTATTGAATAAAGTATAACTGTTATACCATGTCTCCGTGCCGAAATCATATTTAAAGAAATAAATCAGCAGATTCGATGTAATATAAAGGGAACAATTGATCAGTACTATGGTAATCACCACTGTCATCGCCTGATCATTCCGTAGAAGAGCCCGAAACATCTCACCCACAGATGGAGAATCCACATCCACCGTTGATTTTTCTTTGATCACCATACAGGTAACCAAAGTAAACAGCACAAACAACAGGGAGACGATCAGTGCAAACCATTTGAATCCCATGCGCTCATTTCCCTGTCCAAGTACATACACGCACTTCATGGTAATGATGGTTATGATGGCAGACCCCACACCGGCACAGGAACGGGCAAGGGTAGATAGATTTTCTCTCTCTTTACTGCCCTCCGTAAAAGCAGGAATCATGGACCAGAATGGAATATCCATCATGGTGTAGGTCACACCCCAGAGCACATATGCAACAGCAGCATAGGCCACCAGTCCCTTTCCGTCGAGTGATGGCGGTGCTGCAAACATCAGATAAAGAACAATGGCATTTAATATCGTACCAATCAGAAGCCAGGGGCGGAATTTTCCCCATTTTGTTTTTGTCTTGGCAACAATCACTCCCATGACAGGGTCGTTGAAGGCATCAAATACTCTGGCTGCCATTAGAATCATGCCCATAGCAATGGCACTGACTCCCAGAACATCCTGATAATAATAGAGGATATAGCCGGCAGAGAGCATATAAACCATGTCTTTTCCGACAGCTCCAAGTCCATAAGAAATCTTTTCTCCCGCTGACAATTTCATTTCTTTTTCCCCCTCCCGAATCATACTTGTATATAGTATAACATTTTTGTCGCCGGGTTTTAAGATATTTCTTTATTTTGGTAAAGCGAGACCTGTGCAGGATTATCAATCAATTCTCCATTCTTATCAAAACGGGAACCGTGGCAGGGACAGTCAAAGCTTTCCTCATCAGGATTCCATGTAACGCGGCAGCCCATATGCGGACATTTCCTGTCCTTTTCACTGAATAGCCCATTAGAAAGCCCTTTGATACTTTGTCCCAGGTCCACAAGCAGATTTTTCAGGGAAGCCCGAAACAGAAATCGCTGAGGGGTAAAAGTATTTGCATAGGGGTTTTCTCTTCCATGTATCTGGTCGTTGATGAGCATGGCAGCAATCATGGAGGAGGTCATACCCCATTTGTGAAAGCCGGTTGCCACATACCAGTAGGGACGCATGGCAGAGTATTTACCGATGAAAGGAATACTGTCGTGAGACATACAATCCTGAGCAGCCCAATGCGCTGCTTCCTCCTGCCCCTTAAAAAAAGTCTTTGCTCTCTCTCTGAGATAGGGGAATCCCTCCTTTACGCATTCCGGGCACTGCACTCCACCTCCTGCCATTTTCCCTGTTCTGTGTGCTCCGCCTCCGAGAAGAAGCAGCTCTCCTACGCTCCTTAAGGACAAACCGCCTTCATCGATGCTGTAATACATCCCGTCAAGCTCTTTTTGACCTGAAAGTGCCAGCACATAGCTCCTCTCCTGATGCTGCCGAAGAAAGTAAAATCCCGGTACGATCAGAAAAGGATAATGCGTGGCAAACACAATGTTCTCCGCTGTTATGGTTCCCTTATCGGTAGAAATGAGATGTTGATCCACGGATAAGACTCTCGTATTTTCATATACAGTAAGCTGCTCCGACAATTGCTTTACAAATTTCAGAGGATCAAACTGTGCCTGATTTTCAAAGCATACTGTGCCTGCTGCCGCAAAGGGGAGTTCCTGCAGTTTGCTCCCCTCCACGAAGCAGGCATCTATTCCAAGCTTTCTTGCAGCTTCCGCCTCCCTTTTTAATTCTTCTGTCCTTGCCTGATCCACAGAATAAAGATAGGATGGCAGCTTCTTAAAATCACAGTCTATCTTTTCCTCCCTGATGATTCTTTCATAAAGCTTAATGGCATCCTCGTTTGCCATGGCATATCCCCTGGCTCTCTCTTCGCCGGTTTTCTTTATCATTCTGTCATAGATCATTCCGTGCTGGCTGGTAATCTTTGCCGTGGTGTTCCCGGTCTGTCCGCTTGCAATTCTTTTTGCTTCGACAACGACCACGTCCATTCCTTCTTTTTTCAGAAAATAAGCGATCAAAATTCCCGCCATTCCTGCCCCGATCACTGCGGTCTGGACTTTAATGTTATCATGCAATGACTTTCTTTCCGGTATCTGTGTCTCTTCACTCCATATTGATTCCATAACTGCATTTCCTTTACGTCTCTTTCTTTATAGTTTTTGCATTTTGGCTATTCTTATGCAGAACCCGGCACATCCATGAAGCATAAAATATAGTAAAGCAAATGAAAAGGAATTTACTATGTATCTGTTTTTAGGAATCTTATTTCTGCTCCTTCTTCTCTTCTTCTGCATCAATCTTTGGCGCAGAAAAAGAATCATCAAAAAGATATGTTCCATGTGCATGCTCGAAAAATGTGATTTGTTGAATGAGCTCATTGGACCTTTCGGCTATTCGTATGTTTCTTCCCAGGATCTCTTTACCTCCCGGATAGACGCCTGGCAGAGAGGATTCGGGTATTGCGCCCTCTATGACAAGGCAGCCCTTCGTTTCAACATGATCTTTGACTGCCTTCCTGTATATTTTGACTATCAGGGAAAGACCTGGCTGATTGAGTTTTGGAAAGGTCAGTACGGCATCAATACCGGCTGTGAAATCGGCGTTTATTATGCAGACCGGATTCTTCAGGATGAGGAAAAAGATAACGTCCTTTTCCGGTGCGCTGAAGATAAGGATATGCTGAGGCTCTCCTTTTATCTTATGAAAGACAACATACCCATTGCGCATCTTCGTGCTGTTCACTGGTGGCTTACCGCCTTTGATATGGGCTGTTTTTCCAAACCCGATGAATTGACTCTTCGCTCTATTGTCACTTTTCCGTCATGCGAAATGGCTGACGCCTTTTTACAAGGTCTTCACAATGCCGGCTATTCATCACAAGAGATTCACGTTCACTGCAATACGGTTGCCCTTACTTTCAGACAGTCAACACCGATCTGTGGCAGTCTTCACAGGCTGCGGATCAAAATCATCCAGTGGATCAATCGTTTCTGGTGCCGTGTATACTTGTTCGTAACCAGGCCCTTCTGCCTTTCCGTCGACCGCATTTTGTATCTCTATTACTATCTGCCTTTTGCATTCCGCAAAATGCTCCGCTTAAAGCGCTATCAAAAACGCAAACCTGCCCACTGACCCTATCGCTGATACAGGAACGGAGGTTTTCATGAGTTATTATTTCCGCCTTCAAAAATCATTTGAGGGAGCCCTGCGGCTCCCCTTAAATCCATGTAGTAAATATGTACTTTTCAGTGACTGCCACCGGGGCACAGGCACCTCAAATGACAATTTTTTAAAAAATCAAAACCTCTATTATGCCGCCCTGCAGCATTACTTTATCTTTGGATATACCTATATCGAGCTTGGGGACGGAGACGAATTGTGGGAAAACCGCAGCATGAAACAGATCATAGAAGCCCATGAGGATGTCTTTTCCCTGCTCTCCCGTTTCCACAAATGCGGACGTCTCTATATGCTCTACGGTAACCATGATATGGTAAAAAAAGACAGACACTATACTGTCAAAAACTGCAGCACATACCCCCATTGCTGTGGAAACTCTCCTCACTTAAACAATCGTCCTCTCTGGCCGGAAATCCGGTTTTATCCGGGAATCATTCTGGAAAATACCGCTTCTCCCGGTGCCGGAGATATCTATCTTACTCACGGCCATCAGGCAGATCTGTTCAATTCCACCCTCTGGCGTTTCACCCGCTTTCTCGTCAGATATCTCTGGAAGCCCCTGGAACATTACGGAGTCCTGGATCCCACCAGCGCCGCAAAAAACTACACGCGAAAACAGACAACAGAAAAGCGGCTGCAGACCTTCGCTCGAAAAGAACATATCATTCTCATTACAGGTCATACACACCGCCCTACCCTTTCCGAAAAGGAACTCTATTACTGCAACAGCGGAAGCTGTGTCCACCCTTACAGCATCACTTGTCTGGAAATAGAACATGTAAGCATCACTCTGGTCAAATGGATCCTGGCTGTAAAGCCTGACAACACCCTGTATGTGACGAGGGAAGTTCTTTCCGGTCCATTTCCTATATCAGCACGTCCTTAGCCTCTTTTTGATTCACCTTTAAATAAACCGTCACCTTGTTAGAGGCATCACAGGTAGCAAGGAGAACATCCTCTGTCTTTTTTGCACCCTGGGCTTTAATCTGCGCATGCAGCCATTTTTCGTCATTGCCGGTATGCTTCAAATTTCCCTCCATGATCTTTCCATCCAGGATCACATTTGCGACCATATAATCCTGGGCTACAGTCAGCTGCATATCGGAGGACGTCAGCGGCCGATCCTCCGCCTTCGGAAGAAAGCTGATTTTTCCGTTTCCTTCCAGTATCGCCGTCTCCAGCTTGGAAATGTCAAAGTATCCGTTCACACGACACTGTTCCAGGAATTCGGTCACATCCAGCTTCGCCTTCTTCAGATTCTGACGATAAAGCTCCCCATGATTCAGAAGTACAAGAGGAAAACCCTCTATCACTCTTCTTGCCTTGATGGATTTGGAAGTCACCCACGCCAGAGCCACTGCTGCCAATGCATACACAATCATGGCCGTCAGCGGCTGCATAAAGTTTTCTTCCAGAGAAGTGGCCATCTCCGCTGCAATGGAACCGATGGTAATGCCAATGATGTAGTCAAACATACTCATCTGGGACATCTGTCTGTATCCCATCAATTTCGTGAGAACAAAAATGGCTATGATTGAACCAAGGGAGAGTGCAATAATATACAATATTTCCGTCATGGTTTCATGAAACCTCCTAAATATTTGGCGAAATCCGTTTTGCCTTTAGGATATGGAAATTCAAAAGGTTTTATTCAATTTCTCCTGCAAGTTCAAAGCCTTTCTTTGCCGCGATGACCGCAATGATCTCATTGATTACTGCCGCAGCCGCAATGGTACCCAATTCTGCAGATGGAATAAATCTACCTGAGACAGATCTTCTTCCTATTTTCTGCCAAGTCTCGATAACCGTAGATTCGTGTTGTAGAAATCCTTGGTCGAGCATCCTGCTCTTCCGCCCCCTGCACAGGCACATGCACAGGCACATGCACAGGAGCTGTGAGCACAGGAACTCCGGTGGGAACTCCGATGGCTGCCGGAAGTGGTGCGGGGCCTTGGCACATTCACCACATTGACTCTGATAAAGGTATTTGGATGCCCCGTATATGCAAATTCTCCTGCTTTGTTGTATTTCAAAATATCTTTTTCATTGGCTGCCACATTTTCCTCCGTGACAGTCTCTTCACTCTTCACAAAGCTTCGCCCACAGTAGGAACAGAATTTCTGACCCTCCAGTCTGGTACCCCCACATCCCTGACATACGGGATAGTATTCTATCTTTGTCCTTGTAACCTTTTTGGTGGTTTCTGTTCCGAAACTGGCTGCGATTGAATACATGGCTTTTGAAACACTCGCTATGATAATACCAATAACTAAAATCGGGACAACGCCGGTTACCAGGCAAAGAATTACTGCGAGAATACCTACGATCAGCGGCTCCTCATCCTCTTCTTCCACATTCTTTGTCACATCAAACGCAAAAGCATCATTGGGATAGGTCACTTCCACTTTAAATTTCTCTCCCTTGGAAAGGGAGGTATTCCACACATTATATCCGTTCTCCACCAGACAGTCCGGTGACCACACAGATGCCTTATCATTGTTCCACATGATGGTAAGATTATCTACCCTGATGTCATCAAACCATCCGGGGGTAAAGGAATAAACCGTATAACCTTCCTTGTCCCTGTTCATCTGATACATATAATCCTGCACCACATAGAACTGAAAATGTACTGTCTCACCCTCATAATACTCATCGTCGAAATAGACTTCTGCAAAGCTTCCTCCGGAACTGCTCATGGAAATAGAACTGATATTATCACTTAATGCACCATAAGAGTCATATCTGTTATTGGGAATTCCGATCTTTACCCAGGACAGGGGACCTGCAGAATCAGATTCAAGCACCAGCCACGAAATGTCATAAATGATGGTAAGCGTTGCATCCTGGTTCACATCCACCGTAATGGTATAATCAAGAATCTCATCCGTGTCTGACGATGCCTTTACCGTTGTCACAGGCAAAAAGATCAAAACCAGTGTCAGACACAATATTACAAAAAATCTGCTTCTCCCCATCTATTCCCACCTCCTAAGCGGACATTCTCCCAGCATCTTTGCACTGTAAGCGCGTTTCTTCTGACAGCTTTCACTGTTCCAGATGCTCTCCCAGGAATCTGTCAGCATATTTCCCAGAGGCTCGCCTGAAAGATCACTCTGACAGGGCACCACATTTCCTGACGGCGTGATCGCCATATTGCTGAGACAGGCGCCGCAGTTTGGTATCATCAGGCCATACTCTTCAAAGAATTCTTCCGGAATCCATCCCGGAGAAGTGAAGCTGATTTCCATGTCATTCCTATGGCAATAACCAACTGCTTCCTTCAGGATCTCCTGGATCTGCTCGCCGGAAAGCTGCAGACTCACCGATTCTGCCTCTGTGGCATTACCCGTAGTGATCAGACCGGAACAGGTCACGTATCTGACTCCCTTTTCCTTTAAAAATTCCAGTGTTTTTACATAGTCTTTGTTCAGCGTGCACAGTGGCGTGTTGATACTGATGTTAAGCCCCTCTGCGATGGCATTCTCAATTCCCTGCACCGTATTTTGATACCGGTTCGCTCCCACCAGTTTATTATGTATCTCCTCATCACAGGAATAAAAAGTGATCTGCATGCTGTCGAGAGATGCCTTTTTCAGTTCCCGGCAATAATCCTTCGTCAGCTTAATTCCGTTCGTGTTAAGCCTTGTCACAAACCATTTGGAATAATCGATCAGCTCTGTCAGATCCTCCCGCATGGTAGGCTCTCCGCCGGTAAAGGTGATCTGGGGAATTCCGGCTTCCCGGCACTTGTCAATGATCCTCTTCCACTCAGCCGTATCTAACTCCTTCTCCTCCGCCAGCGTCTGTCCCGCCGCATAGCAGTGCACACACTTCTGATTACAATGCCAGCTGCCGTCCTTTGTCATGGCACTCACCAGAAGATCCATCCTGTGAGGTGCTTTCATATAAGGAGCATAATCACCGATGCTGATATACTCAATGCTCTCATCCACCTCTTCCCCATAAGCGATCTGGGTAAAGGTTTTCATGATCGTGTAAATATCATCCCGCAGCAGCTTTTTGCTCAGTAACGGAAACACCTTGCGCACATTTTTGCAGGTATTTTTCAGAATTGATTCCGTCTCTTCCTCGGATATCTCCCTACCGCTGTACTGATTTACTTCCTTGATAAACTCGGCAAGCAAAATAGTCCAGGAGGTGTTTACCGGTATGATATCCTGCCCGTTGATAATGGCAATGCTTGCCCCAGGCTCCTCCCCGACCTTTGCCGGTGGAATCAAATGGATCCTGACAACCCCCGGTCCTTCCGGATTTAACGTGGTGTGCAGTACCTCATTCAGATTGTTCTCTATGTATCTGATTGCTCTTTTCGATGGTTTCATGCTCTGTTCTCCCCCGCATCCGCTTATTCCAGTATCCCAAAAGCCAGATCATACATGTCTCTTGCATCAACTGTGTTTCTGATATAATTCTCCTCGTCCGGCTCATAGCGGACATATTTTTCTATCTCTTCAATCAGTGCCAGATAAGCTATCATAATCTCATAGCGGATTTCCTCTTCCACTCCCGCTTCAATCGGGGTTTCTGCACTCCTGTTGTAGATTGCGATTTCCTTCTGCTTATCCTTAAGGGCTGTCTTCTGTCCCGCTCCCTGCGGGATAAAATCACCGATCGGATCTCCGTAGAAGCTTCTCTCCGGATCGATCCACACAATATCACCCTCATGATAAAGGACGTTACTGTCCCACAGATCAAAATTGACCATGGAGCACTTCACTCTCTCCAGAATCTCTTTATGCTTGTCGATGCAGGCAAGGAGCCTGTGACCGTCCGGCGTGCTTTTGCCGATCTTTTCACAATCATCAATCAGAGCAGATACCATGTTTCTTATCGCTTCGTACCAGGTAGGATAAAGTCCCATCTGTATGTATCCGAACTTATCATGATGAATCCTGTGTATCTGGGCAAGCATCTTCAGCTTTTCTTCCTGAACCCGCTGTTTCTCACTTTCAGACATCTCCACTGCCCACAAAGGCTCACCTTTCATCATTTCCATGATAAAGCAGGAAGTGGAAACAATTTCATGGGAGAAGTCCGAAGCATAAATCTCCGGCACATGAATGATGGTATTTTCACTGATCTGACGATACCAGTATACCTCCGATTTCATCATGTCCTTCTCATAAGTCAGCACCTCTGCATCCTTGGCAGGCGCAAACTTGACCGCATACTCCTTATTTGGCGTCACTACCTTAAAAGCCGCATTAAATTCACCGTTTCCCAGCGGTTCAATCTTCTCAATATCCGTGATCCCGTTTTTTGCAAACAATTTGGTAATCTGATCATTGCTCGGTATATACTTAGTTTTGCTCTTTGCCATAAGTTCCTCCCTTTTAGCACAGTCTTCGAGTATTTATTCCCATATACCCTATCATAATACAAAATGAGTATTTATTCTACATCTTCATTTACAATCTCCTGCATCATCTTTATACTCTTGGACAAATACTTGTTTTTGTGCACTGCAAGGTTGATATTTCTGGTGACCTTAAGCCCCTCTATGGGCAGAACAACAATATCTCCATAAGCCCGTTCTTTTTCGATCATTCTGCTTGAAAGCACTGCGATGCCCATGCCCCTGATCACCGCATTCTTGATCGCCTCAGTGTTCGTACTGCAAAAAGTCCGCAAAAGCTGCAGCCCTTGTTCTTCAAATATCTTTTCCAACTGATTTCGCTCTGCGCTGCCGCTCTCCCGGCTGATATAATCCTGCCCGTTAAGCATTTCAAGTGTAACTGTTTTCTCTTTTACAAGAGGATGTTCTCTGCCGCAGACCACCACCAGCTCGTCCTCGCAGACAGGCGTGATCACTAATTCGCTGCTCTTAAGAATTCCCTCCACAATACCAAGATCCACCTCATTACAAAGGATCGCCCGTTCAATATCAGAGGAGTTTGCTACTATCACACTGAACTGCAAATCCGGCATTTTGTTTTTTGCCCTGTCCAGAATGTCGCCAATCAGACATGTTCCCACTGTGACACTGCAGCCGATACGAAGATTTGCCTTTTTGCCCGCCAGGTTCATTGCCTCTTCCATCCGGTCAAAGGAATCCAGGATATGACGGGAAAAAGAGAGCATAAGCTCTCCTTCCTTTGTCAGATATAATTTCTGGGACAGCCTTTCAAAAAGCTTGACCCCATAATATTTTTCCAATTCTGCAATAGCCTGACTGACCGTCGGCTGGGACACATGCAGCTGTTTTGCCGCAGCACTCATGCCGCCCGCGTCTGCCACTGCAGTAAATACTTTCAAGTGACGAATTGTCATACAACAGCTCCCATAAGAACATAAATCAAAGTTCCGGCCACACCGCTTCCCAAGATAATTGAAATGGCGCTGACCTTGAACTTTCTCAATATAAACAATGCTATCACAAAAATACCAAGTTCCACAAGTCTTATATTGCCGAGAACTACATTCTTTATATCTGTCTGAAACAGTCCCAGCATAAGGATGGACGCCCCGGCAGAGCCGATCAGTGCCACAACCGCAGGCCTTAAGGAGCCCAGAACCACCTGTACACCGCTGACCGTGCGATATTTATAATAGAAATGTGCCAGCGTCAGACAGATACAGAAAGAAGGAATGATACATCCGATAGAACACAGCAGTACACCCGGAATTCCCGCAAGGCGCATTCCCACAAAGGTTGCAGAGTTAATGGAAATCGGTCCGGGCGTCATCTCCGCCACCGTAATCAGGTCGGAGAATTCTTCCATACTCATTAAGCCGTATATATTTACAATCTGTTCCTGAATCAGCGGAATGGCTGCATAACCTCCGCCCACGCTGAACATACCAACCTGAATGAATGCAAAGAATAATTTCAATAACAACATGTTATGCTACCCCCTTTTTCTTCTTATAAAGTGTCACCGCAAGATCCGCAAGTCCGATGCCAAGACAGGTAAAGATAATAAGCATCGCGCTGACACCCAGCAGATAAGTCGCTACAAATGCGATCACCATCATGGCAATGTACAACACTCTTTTTGTCTTCAATACATTTTTAGCCAGATTAATCACCACATCGAAGATAACTGCTGCCACACCTGCTCTCATAACCTGCAGAGCCACTGCGATATATGGATTGGTTCGAAACTGTTCATAAAATACAGATATAATTGAAATAATAATCATCGGGGGAAGGATCGTCCCCAGAATAGCTGTGAGAGAACCTAATACACCTGCCATACGGTAACCGATGATCACGGACGCATTGACCGGCAAAGGCCCCGGCGCTGACTGTGTGATCGCTGTCACATCCAGCATTTCATCCTCCTCCAGCCATTTCAACTCTTCCACAAACCTCTTTTTCATGAGAGACACAATGACAAATCCACCGCCAAAGGTACATGCACTGAGCATGAACATGGACTTAAACAACGTCCCAAGCTTACTGTAATCCCTTTTCATTACCAAAAACCTATCCCTTTCCGTATCCTGTTTGTGCAGGCACTTTTACTTTCTCGCTTTTCCGAGAATGAATATATCATGAGATATATTATTTGTAAAATACATATGTTTTATAATACTTATAGGCTTTTAGCTATAATTTGAATTCACCATAACTCAGGCATCCATGCCTTTACGGCAAGCAAAAAATACCCGAAAGAGTGCAAGCACTCTTTCGGGTATTTTTTTGATCTATCCCCAAAAATTAAATCCGTTTGTTCCTCTCAGTAACGTCGATAAAATGCTTGAATTTCCATAGCCCAGGCTTGCATATGGATTGGAGTATGTACCATATAATCCATAGGAACCATACATACTATAAGCGCTATTTAAGTTGGTCGCTGTAGAAATCGCGTTCTTTGATACATTCTCTGCCATGCTTCCAACTCTTGAAGTGAATCGGGAGCCGTTTCCTAATGCAGCTTCTATATCATCAACAGAAGCGCTCTTAAACCTGTCCTCATCAATGCTTAATGTCTTATCCTTATTTACCGTTATACCAACACTCGCAAGAGACTCACTGTTCTCTACAGCCGCATTCTCCATCAACTGTCTGTAAACACGATTCAAAGAAGAATTATCATCTTTGATTCCACTCATAGTACTGTTATATCCGCTTACCATTTGTTTTGCCTGGCTCAAAATCGCATCCTTTGATCCTGTATTCCTGGCATTTTCAAAGATATTATTTTTGCCTGCATAACCAAGTGTATTCGTACTGCTTCTAAGAGACTCCGCGTCCTTTCCTAACTTAATATATTTGTCTACTGCAGTACTGTTATTAACCGGCTGCCGATTTCCGGCAACTCTTGTGGCTGAAGAAGTTCTACTTCTATTTGCATTTTGCGTCTTAATCGATTTTCTCGAATAAGCTAATGCATTAATGCGATTTGTATAACTGCTCAGCATTCCAGATGTAATTCTCATAAAAATCATCCTCCCTGTGACCTAAGGTTCGTTTGTTTTTCTACAATCATTATCGTTCAGCAAATTCATAAAATAAACCGTCTCTACACCACTGGACATTTTTACGAAGTAACTGGAATTAATTTACTCTCTTTTGTAGCATCACAGTCGTACAGAATTCTTTTTCCTCTGTATTTATCTGTATTTTCCCAAAATAGGAGTCTGCAATTGCCGACACATTTCTAAGCCCCATTCCGTGGTACTCATTGTGCTTTATATCATCAATCTTTGTCGATATCGGCAGTCCGTTTTCTCCCAAAAGCACTTTTTTCCCGTCATATGAATTTCTTACCGTCAACAACACACAGGGTTCTGACGTAATAAGAGAAATATGTATCCAACGATGAAAATTGGTTACATTCTTACATGCTTCTATGGCATTATCACAGAGATTCGATAAAATGATTCCCATATCAAAATCAGCTATTCCACCATCATAGCTGAAATCAACGGACATCCTTATATTATCCTTTATCGCTATTCTATATTTATCATTCAGAACAACATCACAAAGTGTATTTCCCGTGCTGAATTTACCGTCAATTTCTTCTATCACCTCATTCAGTCTGTCGATGTAATCTCTGGAATCTTTAGCCTGTCCTTTATCGATCAGTCCCTGTATAATCTGCATATGATTTTTCATATCATGCCTTAGACTTCTCAAGTTTCCATATAAAACCTGTGCTTCCTCAAACCGTTGCTCCAATTGCTTTAATCCAAGTTCTCTCGATATTACGCTTTCCCTTTCCAATAAATACTGCTTATAACGGCTAAATGTGAAGATTGAAGCATATTCTCCTGCCAAAAGCAGTGCGGCGATAACCGGGATTTTCCATAGCGAATCTGCGGCTTGTTCATATAAAATAAATACTTCTTTCTCCAGTGGAACCACACTAAGGCTGACAACCATATACGCCAAAATGATTCCGGCTATATTTTGCACCGATAAAAATACAAATTCCATAATTGTCATATCTGATAATTCCGGTTTCATCTTAATGAATATCAGATACAGACAACCAAAAATAATTGTATAGGTAAGCATCAACGCAATTTGCAATATGCCTGTCTGAAAATATATTTTCTCCACTACGTCAGGAGCATTCATATCCAGTCCGGCATTTAACTTTTCTCCGAAGAGCTGATAAAAACTGTTTGCAATCAGAAAAGACATTGCATGCATATTATATA